>JBEANZ010000705.1:0-2807 GCA_041165185.1 Verrucomicrobiota bacterium
GTGGCGCGCCAACCCAAAACCCGCCGCCGCGCGCGTGTCGGCCC
This sequence comes from Verrucomicrobiota bacterium, assembly GCA_041165185.1. Classification (GTDB taxonomy): domain Bacteria; phylum Verrucomicrobiota; class Verrucomicrobiia; order Opitutales; family Opitutaceae; genus JBEANZ01. The sequence continues at coordinate 45 of JBEANZ010000705.1, forward strand.
CAGTCAAAAGTCCCGGTCCCGAAGACTAGTCGCGGCGACGGCGGCGCGGGTTTTCCTGCCCGCAGGATTCGCCCGCCGCGCGTTTTCACAGGATCGCCGCGCAACTCCGACCTCTCCCACCTCCACCGCCTGCGAAATTTTCTCCCGATGAACTCCGCCCATCCGCTCCGCCGATTCGCGTTTCGCCTGCTCCTCCCCGCTGCGCTCGCGTTCGCCGCCTTCGCCGCCCCGGCTCGCGCCCAGCTCATCGTAAACGGCGGCTTCGAGTCTCCGGGTTTCACGCCCTCGCCCGACTTTTATGTGTATCTCACCGGTGCCAATGCGAACGCCATCACGGGCTGGACCAACACTTGGAACGGCACGGGCGAGCCCACCTATTGGATGACGCTCGGCGGCGGCTACAACAACGCCATCGTCGCCGGGAGCTACGCCGTCGAGTTTTCGGCGCCCAATATTCTATCCACCAACTTTTCCGTCATCAGCGGCCAGACTTACACCGCGAGTTTTCTCGCGCAAGGCGGCGCGGGGGTCGGGACCCTGCAAGTCACCGCCAACGGCCAGTCCGCCAATTTCAACCCCACGCCCGGCGTGTTCAACACCCACTCCTACAATTTCACGGCCAACACCACCGGCACCGTCAGCTTGTCCTTTCAGCTCAGTGCCGGCTACGTGGCCCTCGACAACGTCAGCGTCACGGCCGTCCCGGAGCCCGCGACCTACGCCGCGATGCTCGGGGTCGGCGCGCTCGGCCTCGCCGCGTGGCGGCGGCGGCACACAGCCGGTGCGACCAACGCCACGTGGTCAGCCGCAGAGTAGGAAATCCCGCCCCTCGACGTAGCCACGCGCGAGCAGCGCGGCGCGGTTGTAGTCCCGCGCGCCGCGCGTCGTCACGTAGCTGAGCACGAAAACGCCGCCGCCGTCGGCCGTGTTGCCCGGCGGCGGCAAATCTTCCGCGCCGATCACCGGCAGGCCCGTGCCGCCGAGGCCGCGGCCGGTTTTCTTCGCATCGACATCCACGTAGCCCGCGATCGCGACGCCAAGCGCGGTGAGATGCGCGGCGCGTTTGCGCGTGTGCCGGCCCGCGCCCCAGACGAAGATTTTCCGTTCGTCGTAGGGCGGGGTCGCCGACCCCGCCGGGCCTCCGAACGTCGCACCCGCTGAAGGCGGGGTCAGGCGACCCCGCCCTACACCGAGCCGGGCCGCCTCGCGCGTAATCCACTCCGCCTTCATCGCGAAAAATTTCTCCGGCGCGTAGCGCGCGTCCGTGCGCGTGAGGCGCGTCGGCGCGTCGTGCCATGTGAGCAGCACGCGCGGCACCTTTGCGATGCGCACGCCCGCGTCGAGCCAGCGCAACCACAGCTCGTAGTCCTCGGGGAAATCTCCGTCGCGCCAGCCGCCGTGGCGCGCGACGAGCTCGCGGCGCCACAGCGCGCTCGGGTTCACGAGTGGCGACTCGACGAACCGGTTCAACGCGATCGCCTCGGGCGTCGTGAGCGTGTTCGTCCAATCGACGTGCAGCGCATAGCCTGCGCTCGCGACCGCGTCGCCGCCGAACGCCACCAGCGACCCCACCACGCCCACGGCGCGATGCTCGGGCGCGCGCAGGAACGCCACCTGCGCCGCAAGCCGCTCCGGGTGGGATTCGTCGTCCGCATCCATGCGCGCGACAAACTCGCCGCGCGCCGCAGCCGCCGCCGCGTTGGCCGCCGCCGCGACGCCCGCGTGCGCCCGCTCGATCAGTTTCAGGCGCGGCTCCGCGCGCGCGAGCGTGCGAAGGATTTCGCGGGTGCCGTCCGTCGAGCCGTCGTCGACGACGAGGAGTTCCCAGTCGGCCAGCGTCTGCGCGCGCACGCTCGCCACCGCACGCGCGATTGTGCGGGCGGCGTTGCGCGCGGGGAGCGTCACGGAAACGAGCGGGGCGGGGGAGACCGGAAGCACGGCCGCAGCCCAATGGGTGCGCGGCCCGCTGTCCATGCGCGTTCAATTTTCGCGGAAATCTTTTCCGGTTTCGGCGGTTGCGTTCGCCCGCGCATGGCCGGACAACCTCCCCATGTCCGAAACCACCGGGGCCACGCCCCCTGCGCTTCCCGAGGAGAAATTCTCCCTCTCGCTCTTCCTCGTCACCATCGGCGCGACGTTTGCCGCGCTCCTCGTCCTCCTGAAACTCGTCGCGCCCGACGCGGTGTGGCACACGCAGTTCTCCGCCGGGGTGGGGCGTTTCGTCGCCGCGTTTCTGGCGATCCACCTGTTTAACTGCCTGTTCGAATACGGGTTTCACCGCTACGTGTTGCACCGGCCGGTGGTGCCGTTCCTCAGCCGGTTCTACCGGCAGCACACGCTCCACCACTCGCTCACCCGTATCGGCAAGCGCTACACGGCCGCGGGTCGCGAGGTGCCGTTTGTGGAAAACATCTACCCGGTCGTCGCGCCGGAGCAGTTCGAGGCCTCGTTTTTTCCGTGGTATACGCTGGCGGTGTTCGCGGGCGTCTGCACCCCCCTGTTCATCGCGCTGCAATGGATCGCGCCCGCGTTTCCCTGGCTCGTCGCCGGCTACGCGGCGCTGGCGTTCTCGATGGCGCTCTACGAAATCTTCCACGCGATCGAACACTGGGAGTTCGCCCGCTGGGCGCCGCTGATCGAGCACCGCTGGTTCGGCGGACTCTGGCGCAAGGTCTACAGTTTCCACCTCCGCCACCACGCCGTCATCGACAGCAACGAGGCGATCTCGGGCTTCTTCACGCTACCGGTCTTCGACTGGGTGTT
>JBEANZ010000706.1:0-3517 GCA_041165185.1 Verrucomicrobiota bacterium
ACACCTTCACGCGCAACCTCCTCGAAAAAGGCTGGGACGAAAACCGCGTGCGCGACGCCCTCCGCCGCAGCGACGAAGCCCGCAAGCCCCGCTAATCCGCCCGGCCGAACCGCTCACAACAACGGCGTCGCCGGTCGCTCGCGCAGCGTCTCGCGCACCAGCGCCATCGCCTCCCGATAGTCTTCCGCGCGGAGATCGTTGTTGAAAATCTTGAACAGCACCGCGACGCCGCGCGAGACGCGCACGCCCGCCGTCACGTAAACAAACTCGCCCGGCGGCGGCGTCTTGCCCGCGAGTTTCTCGTCCGTGAACACGCAGTAGGTCCCCGCGCCGCCGCGCACCTCGATCTCCTCAAACTGCATCGCCTTTTCCTTCGAGTCGGCGACGAACTCCGAAAACGCGTCCACCATGATCTCCTTGCGCACGCGGGCGGAGCCGGCGATTTCGCCGGTCGGGTCGGCCGCAAAACTGATGTGCACGTCGAGCGTGCCGTCGGCGTTGGCCAACCGCAGGCCCACGCCCCCGCCCCGGTCGAGCCCGCGCACCAACGTGCACCCCGCCGGCACCGGCACGACGAACTTCCGCCGCCCAAAAATCTCGACGATCTCCTCCCTCGGCGCGGGCGCGGCGGCGCTCGCAACCGTGACCAGCAGGCAAAACCACGCGGCGAATTTCATGGGGTGGATTGACGAAAAAACGGACGGCCGGTTCCACGCGCCCTAGCGCGCGGACTTGATGCCGCTGGCGAGCAGCGTCTCGAAATGCGGCTCGGCCGGCTCGCGCGCCACCACCGTCACCTCGACCTGTTGAAACCCGGCCTTCTTCAGGAACCCGTGCAACGTGCTTTCCTTGAAGCCGAGCCACACGTCGGCGTAGAGCTCGCGCGCCTTCGTAAACGCGTGCTCGTTCAGATCGAGCACGAGCAGACGGCCGCCCGGGCGCAGGATGCGGTGCGCTTCGTCGACCGCCGTCTGCGGATGCTGCGCGTGATGCAGCGCCTGCGAAAGAATCGCCAGGTCGACGGATCGATCCGCAAGCGGGACGCGCTCGATGTCGCCGAGCTTGTAGGCGAGGTTTGCGAGTCCGTTTTTCTCGGCGAGCGCCGCGCCGACCTCGACCATCCGCGGCGAGTTGTCGATGCACCACACAGAGCGGGCGCGGTGCGCCAGCAATTGCGAGACGAGCCCCTCCCCCGCCCCGAGATCCGCAATATCGATCGCGGGCGTGAGCCGCAACGCGAGGTGCCCGATCGCCTCCCAGGAGCGGCCGGGGCAGTAGTGTTTCCCGAGGCGCCCCGCGATGAGATCAAAATACTGCTCCCGCGTGCGGCGCCGCTTCTGCAAGATGCGATCAAGGTTGGCGCGATCCTCGGCGACGGCGGGCTCGTCGGCGACGGCGTCGAGCGCCGCGCGCAGGAGCGCGACCGTCTTGGGCGGCAACGGCGCGCGCAGGGAGTAGAACGCGTTTTTTCCCTCGCGCCGATCGGCGACGAGGTTGGCCTGCCGCAACTGGGCGAGTTGAGAGGAGATGCGGGACTGGCCCATCCCGAGGATTTCCTGGAGCTCGGCCACCGAGATTTCCTCCCGCGCGACGAGCGCCAGCAGGCGCAGGCGCGTCGGATCGGAGAGGATTTTCAGGATGTCCCAGGAGGCGTTCACGGCGGCGCAACGTGGGCGAGCGCGGCACGGTTGGCAACAGTTCCGCCACCACCGCCTGCGGTCGGGCGGCGGGCGGGAGCGGGGTTAGGCTTTCCGGCCAAAAAAAACCCGCCGGGGCGACGGCGGGTTGAGGGGCGGGGCGCGACCGGTGGCGGGCGCCGAGGCCCGGGATCAATGCTGATCGGCGTAGCGCGCGATCGAGACGATGGTGTAGGTTTCCTCGGAGGCGCCGGTCTTCACCTTGACGCTGTCGCCGGGCTTCTTGCCGAGGAGCGCCGCGCCGAGGGCGGTCTTGTAGGAGACGATGTTTTTGTCCGGATCGCCGTCCCACGCGCCGAGAATCGTGTAGCGGGCTTCGCCGGCGTTTCCGCCGCGGACGCTGACCACGGTGCCGACGCTGACCTGCTCGGAGGAGGCTTCCTTGAAATCGGTGATGCGGGCGCGGCCGAGGTCTTTTTCGAGGAGGGTTTTTTGCGCCATGAGGACCTGCTGGTCCTGCTTGGCCATCTTGTATTCGGAGTTTTCCTTGAGATCGCCGTGCTCGCGGGCGGTGGCGATGGCCTTGGAGTTATCGGGGATTTTCTTGGAGACGATGGTGTCGTATTCCTCGCGCTTGCGCTCGAGGCTGGCGCGGGAAACGAGGAGCTGTTCCTCCTTGCCCTCGGCGTCGGCGGCGACGAGCGACTGGATCTTCGGGAAGATTTTGATGAAGCGGGCGAGGAGGGATTTTTTCGTCAGCTCTTCGAAGCCCTGATTCAACATCAGGGTGTTCGCGAGGTCGCGCGCCGTCTCGGGATCCGCGGTGGAGAGGAGGTCGGAGATGAGGTCGGTGTCCTCGCTGAGGATGTCGGCGAGCGGGATGCGGCGCGCGCTGGAGGCTTGGAGCGCCTCGTAGTCGATGGCGAAAAAGACGGCGTTGAGCAGGCGCGGGGTGATGAGGTCGTTGAGCAGCTTGGCGAATTTCTTCGAGTGCCGGTTCTTGACGATCCAGAGGAGGACGGGGGCGCGGAGGTTTTGCTCGGACTGCCAGCGCTTGAGGCTGGCGGCGAGCTCGTCGGCGTGGCCGTGCTCGACGAGGAAGTTAATGCACTCGGTGGTGAACTTGCCCTGCGACACCTTGAGCAGGTTGAACAACAAATCGCGGCTCTCGATCGGGTGCGTCTCGTGGACGAGCTCGAGGAAGCGCGACTGGAAGTGGACCGGGATTTTTTCCGCGATGGCGGCGAGGTCGCGGGTGTTGGCGATGAGCGAAGCCTGCGTGGGCTCGAGGGTGGCGACGTCGACGCCCGTGGCCTTCGCGAGATCGTCGCGGATGGCGGCGCCGCAGAGGCGCTCGGCGGCGTCGAGCTGGTTGGAGGTCTTCACCGCGTCGGTCACGCCGGTGAGAATCGCGGAGAGATCGAGTTTGACGTTCGCCTTGCCGGTGGCGTCGAGCAGCTCCTCGGCGAGAGCGATGCGGCGGCGAGCAGAGCGGGTCGCGCCAAACGCCTCCATGATCTCATCCTCGGCGGAGACGGGGGTCTCGCGAAGGACGTAGCACTCGGTTTTCTTTTCCGGCACGGAGACGCGCGGGTCTTTGGCGACGGCTTTCTTTGCGGCGGCCCACCACTTCTTGAACTTATCCTCGCCGACCACCTGCGCCAAGGTGATCTCCAGTTCGATGACGGTCGCGGCGTGATTCGGATAGGCCTGCAACGCCTCGACGACGAGCTGCCCGGGATTGTCGGCGACGAGCTCGGCGATTTTCTTCGGCTCGGTTTCCTTGCGGACGAGGAGATGTTTCTCCGGGAGGACCTCCATGGTGCCGATGCAAAACGCCGGATCCATCGCGTGCCCTTTCTTCCCCTTAAAATCGATCA
>JBEANZ010000707.1:0-4080 GCA_041165185.1 Verrucomicrobiota bacterium
TCCTCGAGTTTGTCGGGGATGGTCTTGTTGATCTCGGCGTGGAGGGTGGCGAGGTTGGGGTTCGCGGTGGAGCTGAGCGGCGCGGCGGTGGCCTCGGTGCCGTTGCGTTTCGCGATCTCGGCCTCGGTGGCGGGGTCGAGCGGGTCGCGCATGAAGCGGTTGTCGACCATGACGGCGAGGACGTTGGGCGCGCCGATTTTCAGGTGCGGCGTGAGATCGAAACCGAAGGGCGTGAAGCCGCTCTGTGCGACGCCGAGGCGCGTGCCGTTGAGAAACACCTCGGCGACCTGGCGCGCGGCCTCGAACTCGACGAACACTTTTTTCCCGCTCCACGCGGCGGGCGCGGTGAAGGTTTTCCGATACCATGTGCGACCGCTCCACTGGAGTTGTTCGCCGCGGTGGCCGGGCGTGGACCAGTTGTCGAAGGTGTCGGTGTCGTTGAACGTGTGCGGGGCGGAAACGACGGCCCACGCGCGGTCGTCGAACGCGGGGGCCGACGCGCCGGCGGGATCGTCGCGGAGGAAGCGCCAGTCGGGATTGAAATTCAGCGTGAGTCGCTCGGCGGCCGGGAGTGCGGCGGCGAGCAGGAGCAGTGGGGCGAGGCGGATGCGGAGCAGGGGAGGCACGGAGCGGAGGAGCATGGGAGGCGGACGCGGAAGGCGGTGGGGATCGGGGCGGGAGATGAACCGCCCGCGCGGGCCCGCGCAAGCGCGCGGGCGGTGCGCGGGCCTGTTGAGATGGCCCGTGAATTTCGCGCGGCTCGAAAGTAGGGCAGGGTCTGTGACCCGCCCATTCCGGCTCCGCGGGCGGGTCAGAGACCTTGCCCTACTCTTGAAACGTCGTCGTCACGCCGGGCGCGTCACTCAAACGCCATCCGCGAATTCGTCCGCAGATAGTCCGCGATTTCCGCCGTCACGATTTCGCCGAACTCGGCGCGTTTCTTTTCGCCGATGCCGGGGATGCCTTCGAGTTTCTCCACGCTCGTCGGATAATAGTGGGCGAGCGCGCGGAGCGTGGTGTCGCCGAAGATGATGTAGGCCGGCACCTGGCGTTCGTCGGCGAGTTTCTTGCGCAGCGCGCGCAGGCGCTCGAAGAGGATTTCGTCGCACGCGATGTCGCCTTCGCGGCGCGTCGTGGTGCGGCGCGCTTTCGGGAGGTCCATCGGTTTCGTCAACGTGATCGGCGTGCGCGCGCGGAGGGCGGCCATGCCGGTCTCCGTCACGTGCAGCGTGGCAAACTCTCCCTCGTCGATCCCGAGGAAACCCAGCCGCATCAGCTCGCGGCCAACCGCCGCCCACGCCGGGCGCGCGAGGTCTTTGCCGATGCCGTAGGTGGTGAGGCGGTCGTGGCCCCAGCGCGTGATTTTCTCGGTGTCGGCGCCGGTGAGCACCTCGATGATGTGGTTCATCCCGACGCCGAAGCGGCTGTTTTGCCGGATGCGGTAGACGCACGAGAGAAATTTCTGCGCGACGATCGTGCCGTCGAAGGTCTCGCGCGGTTCGAGGCAGTTGTCGCAGGCGCCGCAGTTGTCGCCGGGAAATTTCTCGCCGAAATACTCGAGCAGCTCCGCGCGGCGGCAGCCGGCGCTCTCGGCGTAGTGGACGATCTGGCGGAGCTGCGCGCGCGCGATTTCCTGCTCCTGCTTGTTGGTGATTTCGTCGAGGAAGTGCGTCTGCTTCGCGATGTCGCCCGGGCTGAAAAACAGCAGGCAATCGCCCGGCAACCCGTCGCGGCCGGCGCGGCCGGTTTCCTGATAGTAGCCCTCGATGTTCTTCGGCAGGTCGTGATGCACGACCCAGCGGACGTTGGGTTTGTTGATGCCCATGCCGAACGCGATCGTCGCGCAGATGATGCGGGTGTCGTCGCGGAGAAACGCCTCCTGGTTGCGCGCGCGCTCCTCGGCGGTGAGGCCCGCGTGGTAGGGCCGCGCGGAAAACCCCCGCCCCGCAAGCGACTCCGCCACGCGCTCCGCCGCCGCGCGGCTCGCGCAATAGATGATGCCGCTGTCCTGCTCCCGCTTGCGCACGAACTCGATGATTTGCTTCAGCGGCTCGTCCTTCGGCGTGACGCGGTAGGTGAGGTTGGGGCGGTTGAAGCTCGCGACGAACACCTCCGGCGCGCGCAGCTTCAGGTGCGTGATCACGTCGGCGCGCACGCGCTCGGTCGCCGTCGCGGTGAGCGCCATCAGCGGCACGTCGGGGAGCGCCACGCGCAGCTTCGCGAGCTGCCGATACTCGGGGCGGAAATCGTGGCCCCACTCCGAGACGCAGTGCGCCTCATCGATCGCGATGGCGGCGACGCGCCACGCCTTCAGGTTCTCCACCCACGAGTCGAGCATCAGCCGCTCGGGCGCGGCGTAGAGCAGCTTGAACTCGCCGCGGTGCAGCCCCGCGAGCCGCGAGCGCGCCTCCTTTTCGCCGAGGGAGGAATTCAGAAACGTCGCCGCCACGCCGCTCGCCTGGAGCTGGTCCACCTGATCCTTCATGAGCGCGATGAGCGGCGAGACGACAACCGTGAGGCCGTCGCGCACGAGGGCGGGCAACTGGAAACAGAGCGACTTGCCGCCGCCGGTGGGGAGCAGCGCAAACGCATCCCGTCCCGCGAGCGACGCCTCGATGATTTCGCGCTGGAGCGGGCGAAACGTCGAGTAGCCGAAGGTGGTCTTGAGTTGGCGGAGCAGATCGGGCACGGGGCGCGAAGTTGACGCGCGGGCGGCGGCGAGCGCACGGAAAATTTTCTCCGCCACCGGGCCGCCGCCGCACGCCCGCCGGGGCGCGCGTAGGCTTGCGTCGCGCGGCGGTGGCGATTCGGTCGGGCGGAAGTGCGCGCGAGATTCTCCTTTTCCGTAGTGGTCGCCCAAGTGGCGGTGGTCGTCGCGATCGGGCTGCAGGTCGCGTTTGGGTTCGGCGCGGCACCGACGGTGCGATCGGTTGATCTCGCGGTGGCGGTGCCGGCTTCGCTGGCCGGCTGGACGGTGCGCGACGAGCCGCTCGGCACCACGGAGGCGTCGAGCGCGTGGGTCGCGCGCACGCTGAATTTCGACCGGGCGGTGCAGCGCGTCTACACGCGGGGCGAGCGGAAATTCACCGTCTTCGCGGCGTATTGGGGGCGCGGGAAAATGCCCGCGCGCACCATCGCGATTCACACGCCGGACTGCTGCTGGACGCGCGCGGGCTACCGCTGCACGGCGGCGAAATTTCACCAGACGCTGCGGCCCGGCGGCGTCGCGTTGCACCCGGCGGAGTGGCGGACGTTTGTCGGCCCCGGCGGCGAACGGGAGCACGCGCTATTCTGGCTCGTGAGCGGCGGCGCGCCGTTCGAGTTCGGCGAGATGGTCGATGGCGCGGGCGATCCGTGGCTGACGGCGAAGGCGTTTGTGCGCGACACGGTGCGCGGCTGCGAGGAGGCGATCTATGTCAACGTCTCGACGAACCTCGCGTTCGACGAACTCGTCGCCGACGCCGATTTCCAGATCGTGTTGCGGCAATTGGCGCAGGCCGGGCTCGCCGCGCCCGCCGCGCGCTAGGTCGCGTTTCCGGCGGGAAACCGCCGCTCTTCGACGCGCTCGAGGCGAATCGCCAGCGCCAGCGTCGCGGTCGCGGTGAGCCCGAGCACGGCCCACCCCGCGGCGTCGTGCACGAAGCCCTCGATCGCGGCGGGGCCGAACTTGTAGGCCCACAAGTTCAGGAAGAGCACGCGCGCGAGGTTCATTGCGACGGCGAACGCGAGCGCCGCACCGACGAGCACGGCGCGCAGCCGCCACCGCCGCAGGCACACCTCCGCGAGAAACAGCCCGCCGAACACGCACCCCGTGATTGACCGCAGGCCGAGGCAGGCTTCGTCGATCCCCACGGGCCCGCCGCGCATGATGAAGAGGTTTCCCTGCAGCTCGATCGGGAGGCGCAGCGCGTGAAACACCGCGAGCACCACGCGCACGATTTTTCCGAACAGAAACGCCGAGAGCCGCGATTCGACCGCCGTCAGCAGCGGCGCCGTGACCAGCCAGACCACCGCGGGAAACACCAGCAGCGCCACCAGCCGGCGGCGCGCGCCCGGCGCCCCGCCCGGCGCCGCGAGGTA
>JBEANZ010000708.1:0-4784 GCA_041165185.1 Verrucomicrobiota bacterium
CCGCGGCTCCATCACGCGCCGAGGGCGCCGCGGCTCCATCGCGCGGTGCGGTTTTCAATCCCGCCTCGAGCGAGGCGCGCACGCGGTCCACCGCCTTCTTCATCTTGTCGAGCGCGGCGGCGGCCGCCTTCGCGTCGACCGGTTCCAGCAAGCGTCGCGATTCCTGGAGCCGCGCGATCTCGTCGGTGACGGGCACGATGGCCGCCATCTCCTTCGCGCGCGCCTCCTCGCGATCGAGCAGCCGCAGCTCGTGCGCAAGCCGCGTGCGCAGGAGCGTGGCGTCGATACGGCCGTCGACGCCGAGTTTTTCAAAGTCGACCGCGCCGAGCCGGTTGAGCCAGGTCGTGAAAAACTCCCGCAGCCGCCGCGCGCGGAGGGCGGAGCCGGGCACGTTGTAGAACCGCTCGAGGTCGCGCCGGTCGCTCACGAACCGCTCGACCATCTCGCGCAGGTCGCTCGACACGGGCGTGGCGAGCGCGGGCACATCCGGCACGTAGTCGGCGGTGGCGCGCGTGGCGGTCGGGTTGGGTTCGGCCGCGAACGCGGCGACGTTGATCAACAGCAGAAACGCGGGGCGAAAAAAAACGGGGCGCATCACTCGAGCCCACTCGGCGCGCGCGCGGTCGTCAAACGGCAAGCGGCTCAAAACTTCCACTCCACGCCGCCAAACGCCCCGCGGCCGAGCGCGGGGTAGCCGTTCACCTCTTCGTATTTTTCGTTGAGGAGGTTTTCGACGCGCGCCTTCAGCGCGAGGCGCGGCGTCACCTGCCATGCGGCGTAGAGGCGCGTGACGGTGTAGTCCTCGTGATCGATTTGGGCGAAGGTGCGGGCGTTCACGTCACGGCGGTGGGCGGCGAAATTCAGTCCCGCGCCGACGCTCACGCCGCGGCCGAAGTCGCGCCACGCGTCGAACGCGCCGCTCTGGCGCGGGCGGCGCAGGAGGCGCGCGTGCGAGGTTTGGTTGACGGCTTCGAGGTAGGTGAACGCCGCGCGCACCGCGACTTCGCCGGGCAGCGTCGCCTGCGCGGCGAGCTCGGCGCCGCGCGTGCGGGCGCGCTGGATGTTTTCGACGCTGCGGAAATTTGGCGTGCTCGCGATGAGATCCGTGAAGTTCGTCGCGAACCATGTCGCCGAGATTTTTCCGCGCGCCAGCGCGAGAAACCAATCGGCCCCTGCGTCCCATCCCCGCGCGCGCTCGGGACGGAGCGTGGGGTTGCCCGCGTAGAACGCGCTCTTCCCGTAGAGGTCGAGGAAGCTCGGTGAGCGAAACGCGGTGCCGTAGCTCGCCCGGAGCTTGACGGTCCGTGGCACGACGAGCCACGCCGCCGTCGCGCGGCCGGTGGTGGCGCGACCGAAGGTGTCGAAGTCGTCGCTGCGCAGGCCACCAGTGAGGAAGATATTCGCCGCCGGCTGAAACTCGTCCTGCGCGAAGACGGCGAGCAGGCCCTGCTTTTTGTTGATGTCGCCGAAGCCGGTGTTGCGCGTGTGGTTGGCCTCGGCGGTGAGGCCGGCGGTCACGCGATGGTCGGCGAGGCCCGTGTAACTGGTTTGCGCGTCGAGCACGGCGCGGCGGTTTTTCACGACGGTGAAACTCGTCGCGCGGCCCGCGCGCGGACTCTCCGCGACGAAGCGCCGGTCCTGGCCGCCGAGCGTGGCGTGAGCGTTCCACGCGTCGGAAAATTTCACGTCGGCAAACGCCGTCGCGAGCAGGTTCTCCTCGCGGATTTGGTTGTCGGGATCGTTGGTGAAACGGTCGCCGGGATCGCCGTAGACGCCGTGAAACCACCGCGCGGTCGCGCCGACCGCGGTGCGGTCATTTACGGTGCGGTCGAGGCGCAGCACGGTGGTTGCGGAGTCGAAGCGGTTGTTCGCGCGGGCGTTGTCGGTGCGGCCACCGCGCGTGGAAAAATTCCAGGCGCTCGCGCCACGCTCGCCCTGCGCCGCGAGCGCACCCTGCACGGTGCCGAAGGCGCCGGCCTCCAGCGCCGCGCTCCCGGCCGAGGCACCCGCGCCGCGCAGCGCGCGCAGCGAGATCACGCCGCCCACCGCCTCGCCGCCGTAGAGCGTGCTCTGCGGCCCGTGTGCGATTTCGAGCGAGTCGCACGCGCTCACGCACGCGCCGCCGAGGGTGACTTGGTAGTCGGTGTTCGGGTCGTTGGAGCGAAGGCCGTCGACGAGGAAGAGCGTCTGGTTGGAATTCGCGCCGCGCAGAAACAGCGAAGCCGAGGCGCCGGCCGCGCCGTTCGCGAAGATCGGCGCGCCGGTCCCGGTCCCGAGCGCGCCTGCGAGCGAGCTGACCTGTCGCCGCGCGAGATCGGCGGCGGAAAACACCTCGACCGCCGACCCGAGCGTCAACGTGTCCGCGGGCGTGCGCGTGGCGGTGGTGACGACCGGGGCGAGTTGGGCGGGCGGGGTCTGGGCGCGGACGCGCGTCAAGCCGGCGAGCGTGGCGAGGGCGAAAAATACCCCGCACGCCCGGCGCGCGGAGAGAAGGAAACGGGATTTCATGGTGGTCTGCTGTTGCGATGCGAAGAGCAGACCTGCGCCCGCCATCGGACAACACGACCACTCTCACGCTTCATGGTTTGCGATGAAGTTTTCGCGATCCGCCGCACGCAAAAATTGCGGCGCAACGCGTGAGTTTCTCCGGGGCAGATGTTCGGACTCCGCATGTGTGGTCCCGTGACCGCCTCGCCCGCGCCTTCACCTCCGACCGAGGTCGAAGATTGGCTTTGCCCACGCCGTCGGACGGCGCGGTGCGGGTCTGTGATGCGATACCGCAGCGCAACTGTGGCCGGTTTGCACGGCCTTCCCTGATTCCCGGAAACAAAAAAAGAACGCCGACGGCCCCACGTCACGGCGTCGCCTCCGCCGTCGCAAGCGCAATCTCGCCCCAACGCATCAACGCATGGAGATTGGAAGATGCGTAGACTTGCCAACGCCGCCGCCGCCACTACGGTGCGCCCATGAGTTCGCCCTCCGCTCCCGCGATCCCGGCCCGCGCCGCCGCCTTTCGCGCGCTTTTTGCCCAACGTATAGTCGTGCTCGACGGCGCGATGGGCTCGATGATTCAGACCTACAAGCTGGAGGAGAAAGATTTTCGCGGCACGCGTTTCGCCGCCCACCCGCACGATCTTCAGGGCAACAACGACCTCCTCTCCATCACGCGTCCCGACGTGATCGAAAAAATCCACTCCGACTACTTCGCCGCCGGCGCGGACATGGTGGAGACCAACACCTTTTCCAGCACCTCCATCGGCATGGCCGACTACAAGTGCGAGCCGTTCGTGCGCGACATCAACCTCGCCGCCGTCGCCTGCGCGCGCCGCGCCGCGGATGCCGCCGCGAAAAACCAAAACTGCCCGTGCTTCGTCGCCGGCGCCATCGGCCCGCTCAACCGCACGCTCTCGATGTCGCCCGACGTCAACCGCCCCGACTACCGCGCCGTCACCTGGGACCAAGTCGTCAGCGCCTACACCGAGCAAATCGAGGCGCTGCTCGACGCCGGCGTGGACGCGCTGCTCGTCGAGACGATCTTCGACACGCTCAACTCCAAGGCCGCGCTCTTCGCGATCGAGCAAGTCTTCGATCAACGCGGCGACGCCGCGCGCGTGCCCGTAATGATTAGCGTCACGATCACCGATGCCTCGGGGCGCACGCTCTCGGGCCAGACCATCGGCGCGTTCTACGCGAGCATCGCGCACGCGAAACCGTTTTCCGTCGGCATCAACTGCGCGCTCGGTGGCGCCGCGATGCGCCCCTACGTCGAGGAACTCGCGCGCATCGCCGGTTGCTACACCACGTGCTACCCGAACGCCGGCCTGCCGAATGCCTTCGGCGGCTACGACGAATCGCCCGCCGACATGGCCAAGGTCCTCGGCGAATTCGCCGCCAATGGCTGGGTCAACATGGTCGGCGGCTGCTGCGGCTCGACGCCACCGCACATCGCCGCGATCGCACAGGCCGTGAAGGGCCGCGCGCCGCGCATGTTGCCGCAAGCCGTCCGCGCCCTGCGCCTCAGCGGCCTCGAACCCCTCGCGGTGGCGTGATTTCTTTGAACCACTGATGCGCACTTATTTTCACTGATGTTCGATTCCGCTTCCGATCATCAGTGCCCATCAGTGTTCATCAGTGGTTAACTGTTTTTCCGTGTCTTCCTCCCCCGCCAATTCCGCCGCCTCCACTTTCCTCGTCATCGGTGAGCGCACCAACATCACGGGCTCGCCCAAGTTCGCCAAGGCGCTCAAGGCCGGCGAGTGGGACGCGTGCCTCGCCATCGCGCGCCAGCAGGTCGAGAGCGGCGCCAACGTGATCGACATCAACGTCGACGAGGCGCTCATCGACGGCGAGGCCACGATGGTGAAGTTCCTCAACCTCATCGCCGCCGAGCCCGAGATCTCGCGCGTGCCGGTGATGCTCGATTCCTCAAAATGGACCGTGCTCGAGAAGGGCCTCCAGTGCCTCCAGGGCAAAGGCATCGTCAACTCGATCTCGCTCAAGGATGGCGAAGCCGAGTTTCTCCGCCGCGCGAAATTGATCATGCGCTACGGCGCCGCCGCGGTCGTGATGGCGTTCGACGAGCAGGGCCAGGCCGCCACGCGCGACGAAAAGGTCCGCATCTGCACGCGCGCCTACAATCTGCTCACGCAGAAAATCGGCTTCCCGCCCGAGGACATCATTTTCGATCCCAACATCCTCACCGTCGCCACCGGTATCGAGGAGCACAACAACTACGCCGTCGATTTCTTCGAGGCCGCCGCGATCATCAAAAAAACGCTGCCGCA
>JBEANZ010000709.1:0-3207 GCA_041165185.1 Verrucomicrobiota bacterium
CGTTGGAAAGTTTTTCCGCGGTTGTCCCGCCAAATCGGTCTGCACCCCGCCCAGTCAATCACTTAGCCCACTCGGAGAATTGGCGGTGGGGCACCGAGCAGACCCTCGTAGATGTCGCCGAGCTGGCGGACTTCGAGCGAGGAGTAGTCGATGGCGTCGTCGGTGGAGATTCCGAGTTGCTTGGACGATTTGCGCGCGGGCGGCTGGGCGAAAATGAGCTGGCGTAACACATCGGCCAAGGTCTGGTCGGCGACGCGCCATTGCTCGATCTTCGGGTGCTGGGCGGGATTGAAGAGGCCGCCGTTGTAGCGGGCGACAGCGCATTCTTCGTTGAGCTTCGGGCTGACGCCGTCGATGAGGCGGAAGAGGCGGAGGAGCTGCTCGTAGAGATCGGTGTCGTGCGCGGAGGTGAAATGGTTGGCGCGATCACGTAGGCGCTCCAGCCGGCCGGCGAGAGAGAAGCGCTCGCGATAGGCCTTGTTGGAGCGGTGACCGTTGGGGCGAACGGGGAGGAGATAACGGCTCTCCGCGTAGAGGATGAAAAGCAGGCGGTAGAGAAAGATCAGGCAGGAGTCGTAGAGGACCGGCCAGTCGGACCCCGCGATGGCGTTGGGCGCGTGATCGCGGTAGCCGTTGGCGAGATCTTCGAGGATTCCGAAGATGCGCTTGCGGAGATTAAGCTCGAGGGTGGACTGGCGCTTGAGCGATTCCTCGCGGATATCGTCGAGCGGGCAACGACTGTCCGGCCCGCGCTCGAAGGCGGAGGGCCGAAAGAGCGTGATGAAAAGGCGGAAGTCTTCCAGCGAGCAAAACTCCTCGTCGCGGGCGATCTCGATGGAGAAAAAGGCGTCCGCAGCCGCGCGGTCGGAATAAAGTCGCCACTCGTGACCGTTGGTCAGGATGGCCCAATCGAAAAAACGCGTGCCGCTGGCGTCCTTGGCGTGACGGAGATAATCCTGCACCTGCTGCGAAGGAAACCAGCCGGGAGTTTCCTTCTTGGAAACCTCGTCGAGCGCGGTGTGAACTTTCTTCGCCTCTAGGACGGATGAGGCCAAACGGAACGCTGCGGTGGGCGAATCTGTTTCGGCTGCGGCCGTGACGGCTGCTTCATTGCGACAAAGGCAGTAGTCAGGGCGCTTCCGTAGGCCCGATTGTCCGTTGGGGAGATTTTTTTCCGGGATGAAGTGCCAGTCCAATCCTTTCAGCAGGGGATCGAGAAACTGGCTGCGGGTGTAGTCCTCGTTCTGCTTGGCCATCCCAACCCAGTGCTTCAGCCAGCGAGCTTTTACCGCTTCATAGAGTGGCTGGGCTTCGGCAATGGTCGGGTATTCGGCCTGCAAAGGGAGAACCTTGCGCAAATAGATCGATGAAAAAAGTCCGCGACATTCGATGCCCATCGCTTCCACGTGGCCGGAAAGACCGAGGCCAAGCTGGCCGGCGGTATGGGCTGTGGGGCGTGGGGTGGCCATGCGACGCACAAAATTAACTAACTCCAATTCGTCATGTCCAGTCCTCGCTTTCACTTGATTCGCGAAATATCTTGGCGCGCCAACAATCCTCACTCGCCTTGCGCGCGGCTGTCGGGGAAACAGGGGGTCATAGCTGTCGCCGCCTGCCTTTTGCTGACCCTTCCTCTCTGTGCCTCCGTTGCTTAGTCGTAAATTCCGAATCCCCATGCGCTTCACCCTTCTCGCCCTCGCGCTACTCACCCCCTTGCCACTCATGGCCGCCGCCACCACCCGCACCCTCGCCGGCACCGGCGTGAAAGGCTCCGCCGGCCTCGACGGCCCCGTCGCCACCGCGCAGATCAACAACCCCTTCGGCGTCGTCCGCGGCCCCGACGGCCAGCTCTGGTTCTGCGAATACGGCGGCCAGCGCATCTGCCGCCTCGCCGCCGACGGCACCCTCCGCCTCGTCGCCGGCACCGGCGCCACCGGCTACACCGGCGACGGCGGCCCCGCCACCGCCGCCTCGCTCAACCTCCCACACGAGATCCGTTTTGATCGCGCCGGAAATCTTTTCTTCACCGACATGATGAACCACGCCATCCGCCGCATCGACGCGCGCACGCAGGTCATCACCACCGTCGTCGGCACCGGCAAACCCGGCTACACCGGCGACGGCGGCCCCGCCACCGCCGCCCAGCTCAACCAACCCCACAGCCTCCAGCTCGACGCCGCCGGCGACCTCTACCTCTGCGACATCCGCAACAACGTCATCCGCAAAGTCACCACCGCCACCGGTGTCATCACGACCTTCGCCGGCACCGGCAAACCCGGCGACACCCCAGACAATTCTCCCATCGCCGGCACCCCGCTCCGCGAACCGCGCACGCTCGACTTCGACGCCCGCGGCGATCTCTGGCTCGCCACGCGCGGCGGCAACCAGGTTTTCCGCTTCGATCTCGCCGCCGGAAAAATCCACCACATCGCCGGCACCGGCGCCAAGGGCTACACCGGCGACGGCGGCCCCGCGAAACTCGCCACGCTCGCCGGCCCCAAGGGCCTCACCCTCGATCGCGCCGGCCGCATCTACCTCGTCGACACCGAAAACCACGCCATCCGCGTCATCGATCCAAAGACGAATCTCATCTCCACGCTCGTCGGCACCGGCAAACTCGCCGACGGCCCCGACGGCGACGCCCTCGCCTGCGGCCTCGCGCGCCCCCACGGCATCTGGGTCGACCCCGACGGCACCGTCTTCATCGGCGACTCCGAAAACCACCGCCTCCGCGCCGTGAAATAAACGCCCGACCGATCAATACCCCAACCCCTTGAACCGCAAATCTCCGCTCATCCTCGCCAATCCCAAGCCACGCCCGCCTTGATTCGCCGACGAGCCGATTTCCCAAATGCGATTGGTCTTTGGTAGGGCCGCCGCTCGCCGGCGTGCCGTCGCGGTTATCACGCGAAAAAATAGTTCGCCGCCCGCTAGTGTTCGCACGTGCACCGCGCGACGGCACAGTCCAGAAGCACCTTGTATCGCAGTCGGCAAATATTCCGGGATCGAAAGACTAGCGAAGATTAGCGTTCCAAAACTCCGCCCCTCTCCGGTTTTTCTCCGCGCCCTCCGCGTTTCCCTTCCGAACCCAAGCCCTTGAACCGCTAATCTCCGCTCATCCTCGCCAATCCCAAACCGCCCGCCTCTCACACCTCCGCCATCGCGCCACTACGCCATCGCCCACCGACGCTCCAGCCTCCCTGCCTC
>JBEANZ010000710.1:0-6146 GCA_041165185.1 Verrucomicrobiota bacterium
GTCGCCGCGCGCAGCGCGCCAAGGCGTGGCCGACGGGGAAAATTTCAACAACCACGCCGACGACGCCACCGGCCGGACCACCGCCCGCGACCCAGCTCGCAACGCCACCGACACCGTTGACCGCCGACGATCGCGCGCGGTTCGACGCCCTCGCTGCGGAGGTGGCCCGCCGCCGCAGTCAACGCGATCAGGCGGTCGTGTCGGGCGGTCTCACGGCGGCGACTCCGGCTCCGACGCTCGCCGTGCCCACCACGAAAAACGAAGGTAGCCGCGTCGCCGCACAGGAGGCCGAGGCCAAGCTGCTCGTTTCCGACCTGCTCGAAATCGGCATGCAACAGCGGCAACGCCATGCGGACCTCGCTCGCGCACAGGCCGAGCGGCTCCCGGCGACTGCGGTCGCGAGTCCGACGTCTCCGCGTGCGTCCGCGCCGACCACCTCGTCCACTCCGCGCGGCTCCAGCGCCAACGCCCCCGCCCCGGCCGCCTCCATCCCGACCAAGAGTATCGTCGCCGTGCTGCGCCCATCGACGCGCGGCGCCACGGCCATCGCCGCGCTCGAGGGGCGCGTCGAGGTGTTCGCCCCGACGGCGGCAAACGGCGGGATCGTTTCGCTCGTGGGCTTCGCCGCGCAGCCGGGAAAGCCCCTCGTGCACGACTCGCTCGCGGCGGCCGGCGTCGAGTTGATTTATCTCACGACGGAGGCGGTCGCGCGCGGTCGCGCCGAACTCGCCGCCGGCGGCGCGCGCGCAGTGGCGACCCCGTGGACGGAGGCTTTTGCCACGCGGTTTGCGGACTTCGCGGAGCGGGCGACGCGCGACGGCCGCAGCCCGGTGCTGTTTCGCATCGACGATCCCGGGCAGAAACTCGTCGCGTGGGAATTGCAGGCGCCCGACGGCCAGTCGTTGGGCGGCGCCGTCACGGCCGACCCCTTGATCGGGGTGCGCGGTTGGACGATGGCCGCGCCGCTGCCGGTCGATGCGCGGCTCGTCGTGCGCCTCGCGACGCCGGACGCGGTGCGGAGTTTTCCGTTCCGGCTCGCGGACCTCGCGCTGCCGTAGGGTCGGGAAACGTGGAGGTCGGCGTCGCCGACCCGCGATGCGGTGCTCGGGTCGCGGGGCGCGTGACGCGCGAGCCGCGCGGCGACGGCGCGGCGGCGCGGTGGAATTTTTTCGGCGGGGTCAGCGACCGCGCCCGACAACAACCGCCCGGCTCAGGCGAGTTTCGCCACGTCCACGCCGAGGACTTTGGCGGCGGCGGCTTTGTCGCCCTTGCAGGTCGTGACGACGTGGTCGACGTATTGCTTTTCCTGGCCGGCGAGAAATTCCGCAAGCGTCGGCCAGTGTTTCAGTTCGCGCAGGCGCAGCGGGAGTTGTTGCGAGGTGACGACGCGCGTCTCGGAGGTCGCGGCGATTTTCGAGACGACTTGCGCGAGCTCGGTCAGGTTGGCGGGCCAGCGGTAGGCCTGCATGACGGCAAGCGCATCGTCGGTGAACTCGACGAGCTTGGCGTCGAAGAGGGGGTTCGTCGCCTGCGCGCTGTAGTGGCGCACGAGCAGGGGGATGTCGGCGGCGCGGTCGCGCAGCGGCGGCATCTGCACGGGGAGCGAGGCCACACGGTAAAAAAGCTCGTCGTGAAATTTCCCCTCGTCCGACAACTGCTCGAGATCCTGCGCCGTGGTGCAGACGAGGCGGAAGCCGTGCGCGGTGTTGCGGAGCACGCTCACGAGCTCCTTCTGCACGGGCAGCGTGAGGCTCTCGAGGTGTTGGAGAAAAAGCGTGCCGCCCTTGGCCTGCTTGACCCACGCGCCGCCCTCGCCGTTTTGGCCGATGAGGCCGTCGCGGAAATTCGCGTCGGAGCTGAGCGCGCAGTCGATGCGCACGAGCGGGGAGCCGGCGGGGTTGCCGGCGGCGTGGAGGATTTCGGCGACGGTGCCCTTGCCGGTGCCGTTTTCGCCGACGAGGAGCACGGGCGTGCGGACCGTGGCGAGTTTGCGCAACTGGGTGATGAGTTTCTTCATCGCCGCGCTCTGGCCGACGAGGCGGCCCTCCATGTCCTCGGGCTTCACGCCCTGCGCGAGGGCGTTGGCGGCGCGCTCGGCCTGGAATTTCCGAAACTCGATCCCGCGGCGCAGCGTGGCGATGAGCTCGTCGACGCGGAAGGGTTTTTGCAGGTAGTCAAACGCGCCGTGCTTGAGCGCCTGGATCGCGCTCTCGGTCGAGGCGTAGGCGGTCATGATGATGACGACGCAGCTCGGGTCGTAGATCTTGATCTGCTTGAGGAGCGTGATGCCGTCCATCGGCTTCATGTCGATGTCGGCAAGGACGAGGTCGAATTTCTCCGCCTTGTAGCGCACGAGGGCTTTCTCGCCGTCGGTCGCAAACGACGTCGCAAACCCCGTGGGCTGGATCACGGCGTCGAGCATCTCGTGGATGGAGACGAGGTCGTCGACGATGAGGACGGAAGGCATGACGGGAGGAAGCGGGCGCGGACGTTCCGGGTTTGCCCCGGCGGTGTCAAACGCGACGCGGGCGCAAACTCACTGCAACCCGCCCGCCACTGCGCCGAGCTGGAAGATCGGGAGGAACATCGCCATGACGATGCCACCGACCACGACGCCGAGAAACACGATGAGCATCGGCTCGATCAGCGACGTGAGCGCACCGATGGTGGCCTCGCACTCCACGTCGTAGAAGTCGGCGATCTTGTTCATCATGCCGTCGACGTTGCCGGTGGATTCGCCGGCCTTGACCATGTGCTTCATCATCGGCGGGAAAAACTCGTTGGCCGCGAGCACCTCGGAGACCTGGCCGCCCTGGCTGACGTGCTTGGCGATCTCCTCGCAGGCTTCCTCGACCTGCACGGTGTTGGAGGCGGAGTCCACGATTTAGAGCGTGCGCAGGATGGGCACGCCCGAGCGGATGAGCGTCGCGTAGGTGCGGCAGAAGCGCGACAGGCAGATCTTGTGGATGAGGTTGCCGAAGATGGGCGCGCGCACGAGCACCTGGTCCTTCTGCTTCCGGCCCTTGGGCGTGCTGATGTATTTGCCGCCGAAATAATACGTGCCGTAGGCGGCCATCAGGAGCGTCCAGCCACCGAGCTTGGGCGGCATCGCCTTCAGGAAGTTCGACAGATCGATCAGGAATTGCGTGGGCGCGGGGAGCTTGGCGCCGAAGTCCTTGAACATGTCCGCAAACACCGGGATGACGAAAATCAGCAGCACGTTGACCAGCGCGATCGCGAGGCCGATGACCGCGATCGGGTAGGTCATCGCGGACTTCACCTTCTTCGTGAGCTTGACCGTGGACTCGAAGTAGCCCGCGACCTTGCCGAGGATTTCCGCGAGGCCGCCGCTCGCTTCGCCGGCCTCCACCATCGAGATGAAGAGGTTGTTGAAGGAGTTCGGGAACTTCCTCACCGCCGACGAGAACGAGTTGCCCTGCGAGATGTCCAGGCGCACATCGCGGATGACGACGCGGAAATACGGATCCTCGGTCTGATCCTGAAGGGCCTCGAGGCACTGCACGAGCGGGAGGCCGGCGGCGAGCAGCGAGGCGAGCTGCTGGGTGAAAAGCGCGAGCTCGCCGAGGGGCAGCTTGTATTTTTTCGACTTCTTCTCGATCGCCTTCTGCTTCGCGAGAGCCTGCGCGGCCTTCAGTCCGGCGCCGGTTTTTTTCCTGGGATCGGGACGGCCGCCGGAGGCCTGACTGGGGTTGGCGGAGGTGATCAATGCCATGCGCCGCAGCCAAACGCCCGCTCCGCCGCCCGGCAACCTCATTTCCCGTGAGCGCCCGGTAAAACGCGTTGCCGCGCGCCGCCGCGCCCCGCAGGTTCGCGCCATGACCCCGCGTTTCCCTTCCGCCCGGATCCTCGTGCCCGCGCTCCTCCTCCGCGCCGCGCTCCTCGCGCTCGCGTCGCTCGCCGCCCCGCGTGCCGCCGCCGCCGAGACGCCCTCCCGCCCGAATATCCTCTGGCTCGTCGGCGAGGATTTCACCGCCAACTACTCCGGCCCCTACGGCGATCCGCTCGCGCGCACGCCGCATCTGAGCCGCCTCGCCGCCGAGGGCGTGACGTTCGACCACTTCCACTCCGCCGCGCCCGTCTGCGCGCCCTCGCGCTCGAGCATCATCACCGGCCGCTACGCGACCAGCATGGGCACCCAGAACATGCGCAGCACGCGCCCCCTGCCCGACGGCGTGAAATTTTTCCCCGCCTTCCTCCGCGAGGCCGGCTACTTCACCACCAACAACGCCAAGACCGACTACAACACCTCCGCCGCCAACTCCGCCGGCGCCGCCGCGTGGGATGAAAACTCCCGCACCGCCCACTGGCGCCACCGCAAGGCCGGCCAGCCGTTCTTCGCCGTCTTCAACCACGAGCAGTCCCACGAAAGCCGCCTCCACAAACGCGAACCCCTCCTCACCGATCCCGCCAAGGTCCGCGTGCCCGCCTACCTCCCCGACACCCCCGAGGTCCGCGCGGACCTCGCGCAGTATTTCGACTGCGTCGCGCGCACCGACGCCGCCTTCGGCGAACGCCTCGCCGAGCTCCAGGCCGACGGCCTCCTCGAAAACACCATCGTCTTCCTCTACTCCGACAACGGCGGCGCCGTCTCCCGCAGCAAACGCTTCCTCTACGACAACGGCACGCACACCGCCCTCGTGACGTGGTTCCCCCCGCGCCACCGCGCCCTCGCCCCCGGCGCGCCCGGCGCCCGCGACCCCGGCGTCGCCAACTTCGTCGACCTCGCCCCCACCGTCCTCAGCCTCGCCGGCCTGCCCCGCGCCCCGCAGTTCCAAGGCCGCGCCCTCGCCGGCCCCGCCCGCGCGCCCGCCCCCGCGTTCACCTTCGTCTTCCGCGACCGCATGGACGAACGCTACGATTCCGCCCGTGCCGCCACCGACGGCCGCTTTAACTACATCCGCAACTTCTACCCGCTCCAGCCCTGGGGCCAGCACATCGACTACCTCTGGAAACAGGCCTCCATGCGCGACTGGGCCCGCCTCCACAAGGAAGGCAAACTCACCGCCGCCCAACGCGCCTTCTTCGAGCCCAAGCCCGCCGAGGAACTCTTCGACTGCACCACCGACCCCGACAACGTCCGCAACCTCGCCGCCGATCCGCAGCACCGCGCGCAACTCGAGAAAATGCGCGCCGCCCTCCGCGCCCACCTCGTCTCCACGCGCGACACCGTGGGCCTCCCCGAACCGATGATGATTGCGCTCGCCGCCGGCCGCTCGCCCACCGCCGTCACCCTCGACGAAAAAACCTACCCCCTCCCCCGCCTCCTCGATCTCGTCGACGCCCTCCAACTCCACCCTGAGTCCGCCGCCGCCGTCGCCGAAAAAAATCTCCGCGATCCCTCACCCCTCGTCCGCTACTGGGCCGCCGTCGGCGGCCTCGGCGCGAAGAACTCCCCCACCCTCGCCACCGCCTACGCCACCGCGCTCGCCGACGCCGAGCCCACCGTCCGCCTCGTCGCCGCCGAAGCCCTCCTCCGCGACCGCGACGACCCCGCCGCCTGGCAAGTGCTCGCGAAGGAGCTCCAACCCGACGTGCTCCCCGAGCTCCAGCTCTTCGCCCTCAACGTCGCCGCCCGCGTGAAGCGCCCGCTCGCCCCCGTGCTGCTCCCGCGCCTCAACGCCTTCGCCGCCAACGACGACGCCGGCATGGGCAACTACCTCAACCGCGCCGCCGCCGATCTCCTCGCCAACGCGAGGTAACCACGGCTCCGCCCACCGGGCGAGGCGCGCCGCGTCGGCCGCCGTGGGGATTGGCCACAAAAAGTGCGCGAGCCCGCGCACCGCGGTGAAGCCAACTACACGTTAGGCGCAGCGAAGGCCGTCACGCCTTTCGCCTTCTCCGGCGCAGTCCCGTTGCAAAGCAACTTCCCGATCAACGCGACCCAAATGGCCACCACCACGACATTCCCAAACGCCTGCTCGGCCCAGCGCGTCGGGACCCAAACCGAGGCCATCAGCGCCGCCACCGCCACCCAATCGCTCCAGTCGCCCGCCCGCACCCACGCCCGGCGGGCAAAATAGATCATCGGAAAAACCAGCAAGAGATCGTCGTCGGTCCGATGGTAAACGCACAGCCGCGCCAACAGCGCCACCCACGCGAATCGCGCCAGTGTATCTCGCGCCGCC
>JBEANZ010000711.1:0-2783 GCA_041165185.1 Verrucomicrobiota bacterium
CCAGTTGGCGATGATCGTGAGGCTGCGGGGCGCGAGGGCGGCACCGAGGTCGTCGCAGATTTTGTTGGTTACCGCTTCAAAGAAAATGCCGTCGTTGCGGAAGGCGTGGTAGTAGAGCTTCAGGGATTTCAGTTCGACGCAGGTCTTGTCGGGCACGTAGCGGACGGTGATGTCGGCGAAATCCGGATGGCCGGTGATGGGGCACATCGAGGTGAATTCGTGATGCGTGTGCGCGATGGTGTAGTCGCGGTGCGGCGCAGGATTCGGGAAGGTTTCGAGGATCTTCGGGTTGGACATGGCGAAAAAGTAGTGGGTAGCGAGTAGCGGGTAGCGAGTAGAAACACCTCAAGCCCTGGGCCGCGTGATGCTCGCTACTCGCTACCCACTACTCGCTACTTCACGCCTCAGCTCGCCGTCTCGGTGAAGCGCGATTCGCGGATCACGGTGATCTTGATCGTGCTGGGATATTGGAGTTCGGCCTCGATGCGGGCGCGGAGTTCCTTGGCGATTTCGCGGGCGCGATCATCGGTCACCTCGCGGGGCGAGACGACGACGCGGATTTCGCGGCCCGCCTGAATCGCGAAGGCCTGTTGCGCGCCGTCGATGGACATCGCGAGTTTTTCGAGGCGACCGAGGCGCTGGATGTAGCTGGTCATCGACTCGGCGCGCGCGCCGGGGCGCGTGGCGGAGATCGTGTCGGCGAGAATCACCAGACCGGCGTAGACGGTCTCCGGGCGCACTTCCTCGTGGTGGGCGGCGACGGCGTTGACGACGATGGGCGTCTCGCCGAAGCGCTTGATAAACTCGGCGCCGATGATCGCGTGGCTGCCCTCGAGTTCGCCGGGGGCGGCCTTGCCGATGTCGTGGAGGAGGCCGGCGCGCTTGGCGAGGTTGGCGTCGAGACCGACCTCGCTGGCGAGGAGCGAGGCGAGGAGCGCGGTCTCGACCGAGTGATCGAGGACGTTTTGGTTGTAGGAGAAGCGAAACTTGAGGCGGCCGAGGAGCTTGATGATTTCGGGGTGGAGGCCGTTGATGTTGAGCGAGGAGACGGCCGCCTCGCCGGCGGCGTCGGTCAGTTGATCGATTTCGTCCTGCGCGCGTTTGACGAATTCCTCGATGGTCGCCGGATGGATGCGCCCGTCCTTGACGAGCGCGTCGAGCGCGGCGCGCGCGACCTCGCGGCGCACGGGGTCGAAGGACGAGATGAGGACCATCTGCGGGGATTCGTCGATGAGGAGGGTGACGCCGGTGGCGGACTCGAAGGACTTAATGTTGCGGCCTTCGCGGCCGATGATGCGGCCCTTCATCTCCTCGGTCGGAAGGTGGACGATGGTGGCGGTGAGGTCGTTGTTGGGCTTGCTGGCGATGCGCTGCATCGCGGCGAGGAGGATGCGGCGGGCGTCGTTTTGCACCTCCTGCTCGGATTTCTCGACCGTGGCGCGGCGGAGGGCGCGCAACTCGTCGCCGCATTCGAGCAGCACCTCCTCGCGGAGCTGGCGGCGGATTTCCTCGGCGTCCATCTGCGAGACGCCCTCGAGGCGTTTGCGCACGCTCTTGGACATGGCGCGCATGGCGTCGCGCGCCTGACGGACGGCGGCGTTTTCGCGGTTGAGGCGTTCCTGACGCTGCTCGAGTTGGTAGTCGAGGAGGGCGAGGGACTCCTCGTGCGCACGGATTTCGCGGAGGCGCACGTCGCTCTCGATCTCGCGGCGGTCGAACTCGCGGTTCACCTCGGCGCGCTTCTCCTGCAACTCGGCCTCCGCCTTCTGCTTGATCTCCTCGGCGGCGACGGCGGCCTCGCGGCGGGCGACCTCGATGAGCTCGGCAGCCTGCTCATGGGCGACGCGGCGCGTGTGCTGGGTGAGCCGCCACACGACCCAAAAACCGATACCGCTGGCGACAACGAGCGCGACCGGCAGCGACCAATCGAAGGCGTCGCTCCCGGCGATAACTTGGGCGAAGGCGGGTGCGTGGAGGTTAGTCAATAGGTCAGGTGGCGCGCAGCGTAGGCCGGGAGTCCGCGCCGCAGGAACTAAAAAAATCGGCGATTTCGCGTCATGGTGCCGGCGGCGGGAGTTGAAACGCCGGGAGCGTCTCGTGCAGCACGGCGCGCATCCGGTCGAGCGCGGCGGCCTCGCCGTCGGCGGCGTCGGTCTGCGCGAGCACGTAGGCCCAGCGGTCCGCGCGGCCGTGGGCGAGGCGATTCCAGGCGTCGCGCGCGAGGCGTTCCCCGTGCGAAGCCACGACGACGTCGGCCCCCACAAACCAATACGCCACCAGTTGCGGCGCCGCGCCGCGCGCCCCCGCCGCGACGTCGCGCCGCACCCGCAACACCGTCGCCGGAAACGCCGCCCCGACCGCCCCGGGAAACGCGAACCGCTCCCGCGTCGCCCCCGTGATTGTCCAGCCCTGGCCAGCGAGACACAGCTCCGGCCGATGAATCGACGTGCGATCGCGCCCGCTCAACACGATCGACAAAAACACCTGCCGCCGATCGCTCGACGCGACGTAGTTCATGCGCGAGTAGCCCGTGTCCGCCGGCAACACCTGCCGCTCCACCGCCGTGACCGCCGCCGGCAGCCCCACCCACGCGCGACCGAGAATCGCGGGGAGCTCGACCGGATTTTTTCCGTCGCCCGCGAGCCGCACGCCCGCCCCGCCGCCCAATGGCCGCGACGCAAGCCGGCTCAACCCCACCGCCGTCGCGCCCGCCAACCCCACCACGGCCCCCACGACCGCCGCGACCGCCGCCGCGGCGCGCCCCCCCCCCCCCCCCCCCTGGG
>JBEANZ010000712.1:0-2844 GCA_041165185.1 Verrucomicrobiota bacterium
GGACCACGCGACGATCCGGATGCATTTCCCGGCGGCGCGGATCGCGACGATTCCGGCGAGCGGGCACAATCCGCACATGGAAACGCGTGAAAAATTTGTGGCGCTCGTGCGCGAGGCCTGAACACTTCCGCCGTCGGTTGGTCGGACTTAACCCCTTTTCCCATGCCCCATATCTCGTCCAGTAAGACTCAGCCCAGCTATGATGTCATCGTCGTCGGCTCCGGTGCCGGCGGTGGTCAGACCGCCTACACGCTCACGATGGAGGGCGCCAAAGTCCTCATGCTCGAAGCGGGGCGCAACTACGACCCGGTGAAGGAGACGCCGATGTTTCAGACGAACGCGCAAGCCCCGCTGCGCGGCTCGAGCACGCCGGACAAGCCGTTTGGCTTCCATGACTCGACCGTGGACGGTGGCTGGCAGGTGCCGGGCGAGCCCTACACGAGTGCGTCGAGCGATCCGTCGCGGCAATTTTGGTGGTGGCGCGCGCGCATGCTCGGCGGCCGCACCAATCACTGGGGGCGCATTTCGCTGCGCAACGGTCCCTACGATTTCAAACCCTACTCGCGCGACGGTCTGGGCTTGGATTGGCCGATGACTTACGAGGACCTCGCGCCTTACTACGACAAGACGGAGATGCTCGTGGGCGTTTACGGCTCCAACACCGGCATGGAAAACACGCCCGACTCCCCGGCCGGCTGCCTGCTCCCGCCGCCGAAACCGCGCGCCGGCGAACTCTACGCGCAGAAGCACGCCAAGAAACTCGGCATCCCCGTCGTCCCCATCCACCGCGCCGTCCTCAGCGTGAAGCAGGACGCGGAAAATCTTCCCCAGAAAATCCACCCCGGCGATCCCAAGGCCCAACGCATCCTCGCCCAGTCGATGCGCGAGCGCGCCGCGTGTTTCTGGGCGACCAACTGCGGCCGAGGCTGCTCGACCAAGGCCAACTACCAGTCGACCACCGTCCACCTCCCGCCCGCGCTCGCGACCGGCAACCTCGACATCCTCCCCAACGCGATGGCCCGCGAAATCACGACCGACGCCAACGGCAAGGCCACCGGCGTCATCTACGTTGACAAGCTCACCGGCGCCGAGGGCCGCGTGAAAGCGCGCGTCGTCATCCTAGCCGCGAGCTCCGCGGAGTCCGTGCGCGTGCTCCTGAATTCCAAATCGCCCCGCTTCGCCAACGGCCTCGCCAACTCCTCCGGCCTCGTCGGCAAATACATCATGGACACCGTGGGCGCCTCCTTCGGCGGCCAGATCCCCGCGCTCGAAAACCTCCCGCTCCACAACGAAGACGGCGCCGGCGGCAACCACGTTTACGTTCCCTGGTGGCTCTACAAGGACGCGCAGGCGCTCGGCTTCGCGCGCGGCTACCACATCGAGTTTAGCAGCGGCCGCCACATGCCCAGCCTCGGCACCGGCGCCGGCATGGACTGGCTCAACGGCGGCACCTACGGTCGCCAGTTCAAGGAAGACGCCCGCCGCTACTACGGCTCCTTCATGGGCTTCGCCGGCCGCGGCGAGATGATCCCCAACGACGATTCCTTCTGCGAACTCGATCCCACTGTGAAAGACAAGTGGGGCATCCCCGTGCTGCGTTTCCATTGGAAATGGTCCGAGCACGAGACGCGGCAGGCCGCCCACATGCAGAAAACATTCGCCGAACTCATCACCGCGATGGGCGGAAAATTCGCGGCGCCCCCGAAGCCCGACGGCGCCAAGGCCATCGAGGCCGGCGGAAAAATCATCCACGAAGTCGGCGGCACCATTATGGGCGCCGACCCGAAAAAATCCGTGACCAACCAGTGGTGTCAGACGTGGGACGTGAAAAACCTCCTCGTCACCGACGGCGGCCCCTTCTGCTCCAACGCCGACAAGAATCCCACGCTCACCATCATGGCCCTCGCCTGGCGCGCGAGCGATCACCTCCTCGAGGAAATGAACAAAGGAAATCTCTGACATGAACGCGCCCGACTCCCCCTCCGCCCCCGCCCGCATGGAACGCCGCGCCGCGATCAAATGGATGCTCGCCGCCGCCGCGACCGCCGCCGTGCTCGAGCCCGCGGGCTTCGCCGCCACCACACCCGCCGCGACCGGCTACGGCACCGACCCCGATCTCGTGAAGAACTACAAGCCCGGCGACGTGTGGCCACTGACCTTCACCGCCGCCCAACGCGCCACCGCCGCCGCGCTCTGCGACACGATCATCCCCGCCGACGCCACCTCGCCCGCCGCCTCGGCCGTGCACGTGCCCGACTTCCTCGACGAATGGATCAGCGCGCCCTACGCCGCGCACGCCGCCGACAGGAAAACCATCCTCGACGGCCTCGCGTGGATCGAAGCCGAGGCGCAGAAACGCTTCGGCGCGAGTTTCCCCGACCTCGTGCTCCGCCAGAAAAACGCGATCTGCGACGACGTGTGTTCCCCGGCGAAAACGAAACCGGAGTTCCGCACCGCCGGCCAATTTTTCCGCCGCTACCGCGACCTGACCGCGGGCGGCTACTACACAACGCCCGAAGGCATGAAAGCGATCGGCTACACCGGCAACGTCCCCCTCGCCACCTTCGACGGCCCGCCGCCGGAGGTGTTGCAACGGCTGGGGTTGGCGTAGCGGCGCGAGTGTTGCCGAGGTGGAGCGTGTTGCCCCCAACAGGCTTGGTTCCTCGCTGTTTTCGGTGGGTAACTGCTAGGGATCGGGAGCCCCAACGGGGCGAAAAGTCGAAAGCCCAGGGCAGCGCCCTGGGAGATGATCCCCGAAGAATCCAAGCCCTGAAAGGGCGAAACCGGACGAGGGTGTCGCCCCTTCAGGGCGAAGATATTTTTCAATTCGATCCTCAGGGCGTT
>JBEANZ010000713.1:0-3798 GCA_041165185.1 Verrucomicrobiota bacterium
CAATTACCTCGGGCACGGCCATCTCGGAAAACAGCCGCACGTCTTTGAAATCACGCGCGACAAGAAAGTCGTGTGGGAATTCGCCGACCATGCGCACTTCAAGACGGTGAACCAAATCCAACTCCTCGACGTGCCGGGCGACGTGACGCGCGGGGAGATTCTGCGGTAGCAGCGGGACGCGGCGGAGCGCGGGAAATAGGGCGACCGCCGCGAAACGCGCCGCTACTTTTTCTTCGCCGCCGACTCCGGGCGCGGCGGGTCGATCATGATGTGGGCGCGGTGCGTGCCGGCGTCCATCAGCCACGGGCCGCCGGCGCTCACCGGTGCGAGCGGGATGCCGGTCGTCTCCGGCGTCGCGTAGGGGATGTAGACGACGTAGCGCGTGTAGAGATCGGCGACCTCGCCGGTGGTCGCGTTGACCTTGCCGCTGGTGACGTTCAGGACGCCGCGGTCGGGCATCTTAATTTTGCCGGACTTCACGTCCTCCTCGCGGACCTTCGTGATCTCGGCGGGCTTTTTTCCCTCGGCCTTGAGCTCGCGGCCGCGCGCCATGAACGGCTCGAGGTCCTTGTGGTAGCAGGCGACGCTGAACCCGGCCTGGTTCGGATCGTCGGCGAGGCAGATGAAGGCGTTGGTGCCCGCGCGAAGCGTGACGAGTTTCCCGCTCGGATCGTAGCCGAGGACGGTGGCGGCGGCGCGGTTGACTTCGGGGGCGGCGAGGAGCGCGGTCTTGATTTGCCAATCGGCGGAGGGGATTTCGGCGGCGCGCGCGGCACCGTAGAACGCGAGCAACGCGGCGAGGAGGAGGGGGCGGGTTTTCATTGGGTGGGGAGGTGGGCGAATACCGAGATGCGAACCGCTGGGAGGCAAACCCGGAGTGGGTGCGCAGCCGGGCGGCGGCTAGCGCGCGGGCTCGTCGCCAAACGCGATCAGTTGCGTGTGGCGGCGGGCTTCGGCCTCGCCGGTGAGGACCTTGTCGCCGGCGCGGAGCCAGGCGTGGGCCTGGAGCGACGCCTTTTCCGCCTCGAGGGCGACACCGAGGTAGAGCGTGCTGGCGAGGCCGCGGCGGCGGAGCATGCGTTGGGCGGCCATCGCCTGCGGCAGGCACACGAAACCCAGCCGCACGTGGCGCGCGGCGGCCTGCACGGCCCACGAGACGTCGACGGCGATCTTGCGGTCGGCGGACGGAATCGTCGGGGCGGTCTCGTTTTTTTGGCGACCGAAGCCCGGAGCAATCCAGCGGAACGGGACGGTGTGGACGAGGACCTTGGCGCGGACGAGTTCGGCGAGCGCCTCGCAGAAGAGCGCGCGCTCGCGCCAGTCGCGGCGGAAAAAAAGAAACGGGTTGCTCATCGGGCCAGCATCGGCGCGCAGCATCGCGAGCCGGCCCGCCGCGGCGCGAGAAAAAAGGCGGCGGCGGCGCGGATGGGCGGACGCGGCCGGGGACCGATCGGGAGGGCGGCGGACGGAGGGGCGTGGGCAATGAACCGTGCGCATGTCAAGGCACCGGCTGAGGCCGGAACTACGAACTCGGACGGCCTGCGCGGCGCGGCGAGTCGGGGACGAGGCGTCCCGCCTTGTGGTTTGAAACCCAGCGCGTTCGAACCGAGGCGGAGCAAGCCGCGTCTGCCTCAGGCGGCCGGACTCTGAGGCGGGACGCCTCAGCCACGACGATTCAGAACGTCACCTCGACGCCCACGGTCGCGCGCCAGCCGTAGTTGCTGTTGTCCTCGATGTAGGGGAGGTAGCCCTGAAACGACGCTTGTGGGCGCGAGGTGAGATTTTCGCCGCTGATGGTGAGGCGCGTGTTTTTGCGGAGGCGCCAACTCACCTCGGCGTCGAGCTGCTCGCGGGCGGCGAACCAGTCGTCGAGATACTTCGTGGTGTCGATCCCTTCGAGGTAGGCGGAGCGGTAGCGGTAGCTCAGGCGGCCGCGAAACGGACCTTTCACGTAGTCGCCGGAGGCGTTGAACATCGCGCGCGAGAAGCCGTAGGTCGGCAGCTTTTCGCCGGGGCGGTCGGGGTAGTTGGCGACGCTGCTGGTGAAGGTCGCGCTGAGCGCGAGGCTCACGCCGTCGAGCGGCTTCGGGAGGAAAAAGAGTTTCTGCTGCGCGATGAGTTCGAGGCCCTTGTTCTCGGCGCCTTTCGCGTTTTGCCACTGCTGCCACTGGCGTGCGCCGTTGACCTCGGGGATCGCGATGCCGTCGGCGTCGAGCGTGTTGAACCGGTAGATCTGGTTGTAATAAAAGCCCTGCATTTTCTTCCAGAAGAAGCCCGCGGAAAACAGGCCGCCGCGCGCGGTGTATTGCTCGAGTTGGACGTCGAAGTTGTCGGCGGTCGTGGGCTTGAGGTAGGGGTTGCCGGCGGCGATGTTGCCGTTGAGGTCCTCGGAGCGGCCCATCGTGAGACGCGAGAGCGAGGGGCGGCCGTAGCTGCGGTTGACGCTCTCGCGGAGGATGAGATTCGGCGCGAGCACGTGGCGAAAATGAAGGCCGGGCAGGCTGTTGGTGTAGTAGTTGCCGTTTTTCACCGGCGAGACGCGGAGCGTGATCTGGTCGATGGTCTTGCGGCGGGAGTCCCACCAGTTGGCCTCGACGCGGAGGCCGCCGAGGATGGTGGTGTGGCGGCCGATTTGCGCGGAGCCCATGACGTAGCCGGCGCCGGTTTTCTCCTCGGCGGAAAAATCCTCGATCACCGAGGCGCGCGCGGCGGCGTAAACATTCGAGGGGAAGAGCGCGGGGGTGGTCGCAAGCAGCTCGCGGACTTTTTCGGGGATGACCTGGAGGTATTGTGGACGGTGGTGGACGACGCGGTCGCTGGGGCGCACGACCTGTGCGTAGGGAAACGCGGCCGTCGTCGTGTAGTTGCCCTGCGTCTGATCGAAGCGGGGAAACGTGGCGCGGATTTTCGCGCCGGTCTTCAGGGCGAACACGAAGCGGTCGGTCACGTATTTTTTCTCGGCGTCGATTTTCGCGGTGACGGTCTCCTCGATGCGCCGCTCGGGCTCCACGGTGAGATCGGCGCGGTTCATGGTGGCGGGGTTGCGGGGGTCGAGGCCGTTGACGACGCGGATGCGCGGGTAGAGGCGGTCGTTGAGATCGTATTCCCACTGGAAGTAGCCCTGCGCGACGGGGACGTTGCGCACGATGAAGTTCATGTTGCTGGTGCGGCGCGTGACGGTGTGGGAGAAAAACGCGTCGTAGTTCACCGTGAGCGTGCCGAGATCGTGGCGGCCGCCGGCGGCGACGGACCAGAGATCGTTCTTGGTGTCGGAGAGATCGGCGGCGTAGCGGATCTCGCCGCGGGAGCCGTTGGCGCCGGCGCTGCCGCGGCCGTAGTCGTAGCGGAGCGCCTCGTAGGTTTTGCGGCCGGTGAGCGCATCCTGGAAGCGGGCGTTGTCGATGAAGGGGCGCGTGATGTAGCGCTGCGCGGAGAGATCGTAGTGGCTGAAGAGGGGCTTCAGGTAAAACGTGTGGCGCGGTCCGAGGCGGAAATCGATCGTGGCGTTGAGGCCGTAGGAGTGCGTCTCGCGGAGGTTGAACTCGGTCGAGGCGTTGGTGATGAAAAGGAAAACGTCCGAGGGGAGGTTGTAGGTGGGATTGGTGGCGCGGTTGGCGACGCCGAAGTCGGTGTCGTTATTTGTGTAGTAGCGGTTCGACAGGTAGTGCGTGGCGGTGACGCTCACGCCGAGGTTCTTGGTCTCGCCGAAAATCCCGAAAAGATCGGTGAAGCTCACGCGGCCGTTGTAGCCCCATTTCTCAGGGAGGCCAAGGTAGGTCGTGCTGCCGCTGATCCGGA
>JBEANZ010000714.1:0-3785 GCA_041165185.1 Verrucomicrobiota bacterium
GCTCGCCGGCGCCGCGCTTGAACACGAGGAGGCTGGGCGCGCTGTTTTTCTTTTGGAAATGTTCCCGGAGTTCGTCGCGGCGCGAGAGCATCCGCCCATCGACCGAGACCACGCGATCGCCCGCGAGCAGGCCGGCCTTGGCGGCGGCCGAATTCGGCATGACACGATCCACCACGAGATCGGAGCGCGGGCTGATGCCGATGTCCCGAATGCTGTCGTTGCCGGTCGTTTCGGGAAACACCTGCCGATTCAGCGTCGCGCCACCGCGCCGGATCGTGAGTTCGGCCATGCGGCGGCCGTCGGTCGCGACTTGGGAACCGAGCGCGACCGCGGTGAACAGTTCCTGAAAATTCGCGACCGGGCGCCCGTCGACGTGGGTGATCACGTCCCCCAACTGCAGACCCGCAGCGGCAGCCGGGCCGGCGACGGTCTTGCCGGCCGCAGTGCGGATTTCCCGGGCCACCTCGCCGATCTCGGTGCGGTTGGTTTCGACGGGCACGCGGTAACCCACCGACCAAACCACGGTGCCGAGCACGAGGGCGAGGAGGACGTTGGCCGCCGGTCCCGCGATGGCGACGAGCACCTTCGAAACGTAGTCGGCCGGCGGGAGCTTTTTCGCTTCCTCCGGCACCTCGCCCTCGAAATCGCCGAGGTCGGACAGCTGCGGCACCATCACGTAGGCGCCGATGGGCAGCCAGCAGATGCAGAACTCCACGCCGCGCCACGTGCGGCTGATGATCGGTTTGCCGATGCCAAAAATTGAGAAGCGCGGGACGACCAACCCGCGCCAGCGCGCGACGAGGAAATGGCCCAGCTCGTGGACAAAAATCGAAAAGGTCACCAGACCGATGGCGAGCAGGAGCTGGCTCATGGTTTAGCGGCAGACCGCGATCTGATCGTCCGCCACGCGCCGCGCCTCGGCGTCGGCGGCGAGGACGCTGGGGAGATCGGCGGGCTCGAAATTGTTCACGGCTCCGAGCGTATGTTCGACCACGCGCGGGAGCGCAAGAAAGGGAATTTTTCCCGCGAGAAACGCCGCGACCGCGACCTCGTTGGCGGCGTTGAACACCGCCGGCGCCACGCCGCCCGCGCGCATCGTCTCGCGCGCGAGGCGCAGCATGGGAAAGCGCGCCTCGTCCACCGGGCGAAACTCGAGCGCCAGCGCGCGCGTGAGATCGAGGCCGGCGTCGACGCCGGGCGCGCGCGCGGGGTGGAGCAGCGCGTGTTGGATGGGAAACGTCATCGACGGCGGGCAGAGCTGCGCGAGCATCGCGCCGTCGGTGAATTCCACGAGGCAGTGGACGATGCTCTGCGGGTGCAGCACGGCCTCGCACTGCTCGGCGCGCAGGCCGAAGAGGCACTGCGCCTCGATGAGTTCGAGGCCTTTGTTGGCGAGCGTCGCGGAATCGACGGTGATTTTCGGGCCCATCGCCCAGTTGGGATGCTTCAGGGCGTCGGCGGGCGTGACGTGCGCGAGGCGCTCGACGGGCCAGTCGCGAAACGCCCCGCCGCTCGCCGTGAGGACGATGCGGCGCACCCCGGCGCTCGGGTGGCCGGCGAGACACTGGAAGACGGCGTTGTGCTCGCTGTCGACCGGGAGGAGTTGCACGCCGTGCGTGCGCGCGGCGGCCATCACAAATTTGCCGGCGAGCACGAGGATTTCCTTCGAGGCGAGCGCGATGGTTTTCTTCGCGGCGATAGCGGCGAGCGTCGGCTGGAGTGCCGTCGTGCCGACGACGGCGACGAGCACGAGGTCGGCCTCGGGGAGCTGGGCCAAGTCAACGAGTCCACTCAACCCGCCGAGAATTTTCGTGCCGGCGGGAAACGCCGCCGCGTTAGCCCGCGCCTCGGCGCAGGCCGCGTCGTCAAACACCGCGACATGCCGCACGCCGAATTCGCGCGCGGTGACGGCGAGTTTTTCCCAGTTCGCGCGGGCACCGACGCCGACGAGCTCGAGTTTGTCGGGATGCGCACGAAGGACGCGGAGCGCGTTTTCGCCGATGGAGCCGGTCGCGCCGAGGAGGACGACGCGTTTGCGCGGAGGTGAAGAGGAGGCGGCCACGAAAGGCGGCGGTTATGTCGCGAGCGGCGGGCGGGCGGCAAGCGCGGTGTGGCGACGACCTGCTGCGTGCGCCGCGCACGCGCCGCACTTGCGCGCGGAATATCCGCCGCCAACCTGCCTCTCACCGCCATGACTCGCCCCAGCCTCCTGTTCGCGCTCGCCGCGCTCCTTCTTCCCATGACCCACGCCGCCGAAACCAAAACCGAATCGCTCGTCCTCGGCGGCGGGTGCTTCTGGTGCACCGATGCCGCCTACAAACTCCTGCCCGGCGTGAAAGCCGTCACTTGCGGCTACGCCGGGGGCAAGGAGAAGAACCCCACCTACGCCCAAATCACCGCGCACACGACCGGCCACGCCGAGGTGATCAAAATCGATTTCGATCCGGCGGTCGTGACGCTCGCGCGGCTGCTCGATTTTTTCTGGCACGTGCACAACCCGACGCAGGTCGGCGGCCAGGGCAACGACCACGGCCCCCAATACCGCTCGATCATTCTCTTCGCGGACGCCGCGCAGAAAACCGCCGCCGAGAAATCCCGCGCCGCCGCCACCAAGGTCTTCCGCGATCCGATCACGACGGAGATTGTCGCGCTCGAAAAATTCTGGCCGGCCGAGGCCTACCATCAGGACTACTTCGCGAAACACCCCGGCGAGGGCTACTGCGCCTACGTCATCGCGCCGAAGATCAAGAAGCTGGAGAAGGAACTGGCGGCGGAAAAAAAGTGAGCCCGGGCGACGGGCGCGAGACGTGGCCGCTACCTGCGGCCTACCGCGGCGACAGAGAGTGGTTTCGAGCCAAGTGAGCCGACGGAGTTCCACTCGCTCACACCCGGAACGACGAGTTGGCGGACGCACAACGCGTGGCCTGCGACCTACCCTGCGTCCGAACGCACTCCACGCGAAAGGGCGGGTCGGCGACCTCGCCCTACCCCTGACGTCGCTGCTCCCGCTCAGGCGCGCGGCAGCACGAACACCAGCACCGCGACCAAATGGCAGGCGCTGCCGCCGATCGCGAACGCGTGACGCATCGCCTGATGGTAGCGGAGGCGTTGCCAGACGTGAAACACCGTGCCGGCCCCGTAGCACAGCGCGCCGGCGAGCAACAGCCAGAGCGCGCCCTGCGGCACGGTGGCGACGAGCGGCTTCACCGCCACGAGCCCGACGAGCGCCAGCAGGAGATAGGCGGCATGGGAATAGTTGTGCAGTTCCGGTCGCCCGATCAGGCGCACGATCGCGCCTCCGAGACAGAGCGCCCAGACGATGCCGAAGAGACTCCAGCCCCACGGGCCGCGCAGGCTGTTGAGGAAAAACGGCGTCGTCGTCCCCGCGATCAGGAGGAAGGCGGCGGCGTGGTTGTATTTGTGAAACGCCTGGCCCCAGTGCGTGGCACGCAGGCGGCGAAAGTTGAGCAGCGCCGCGTAGAGCGCGACGAGCGTGACGCCAAACGCGACCGCGCTCCACACCTGGCGCGCGTCGCCCCGCGTCGCCGCAAACACGATGAGCAACACGAGCCCCGTGATACTCGCCGCGAGCCCGGCGCCGTGCGTGAGGTAGTGCGAGATTTGCTCGCCGCGCGAGTAGGTGGCGGGCGCGGCGCCGGCGGGGGCGGTCTCGGCGCGGGCGCGTTGGCGGCGCGCGGCGACGAGGGCGTCGGATTTCGCATCGCACCACCGGATGACCGCGACGGGGCGCGGCGTGGTGAACTCCGTCGCGGTCCACGCGGAGC
>JBEANZ010000715.1:0-4852 GCA_041165185.1 Verrucomicrobiota bacterium
TTCTCTACGGCCGCAACGCCACCAACAAATCCCTCGACGCCCTCTACGATCTCCAAACCGATCCGCACGAGCTGAACAACCTCATCGGCCGCAACCCCGACCGCGAAAAATCCCGCGCCGAAGCCGCGCGCATGAAGGGCCTCCTCGTCGACTGGCTCGCACGCGTGAAGTCGCCGCTCCTCGAATCCGTGCGCCAGCGTGCGCTCTGAGCCCTCTCTGCCCACGACGGAAAACATCCCCGCACAAACTCCGGGTCGCACCAAAAACTTCCTCTGGTAGCCGCGAGCGTGATCGAGTGGACGAGTTTTCACTCACTCTCACTCGCTCACACTCGTCCCCACTCGCTCACGCTCGCAGCGCCCCACTCCAGCCGCATCCAGCCCCGCGCATCGGCTCCGCCTCGAATGAAATTATCCAACCCCATGTTCACTCTCGCACGTGCGCTCGCCTTCGCCCTCTCGCTACTTTCCCCGTTGACGGCACTCCGCGCCGCCGCACCCGCCGCGCCGCCCAACATCCTCTTCATCGCCTTCGACGATCTGCGCGACTGGCTCGGCTACCTCGGGCACGCGCAGGCACAGACGCCAAATTTCGACCGCCTCGCGCAGCGGGGCACCAGCTTCACGCGCAGCTATGCGATCTCCACGGTCTGCAACCCCTCGCGCGCCTCCACGCTCCTCGGCCTGCGCCCCGGCGCGACCGGCATTTACGGCAACACCACCGACTGGCGCGACGTCGCGCGCGACCTCGTCACGCTTCCGCAACATTTCAAAGCCCACGGCTACACCGTGCTCGGCACGGGCAAGATCAGCCATGATGCGTGGCAGCGCCCCGCGGATTGGACCGATTACTTCCAGGCCCCGACCGTCGGCAACTGGCAGGAGCACCTCGTCGCGCGCGGCGGCAAATTGCCGCCCGCTGCGTTTGCCGTCGGCCGCAATGTCGTCACGCCGCTCGATGTGCCCGACGCCGATCTCTCCGATCACGCCAACACGAGCTGGGCCATCGCGCAGCTGCAACGCCACCACACCCAGCCGCTCTTCCTCGCCCTCGGCATCCGCAAACCGCACCCGCTCTTCGAAGTCCCGCGAAAATATTTCGATCTCTATCCGCTGGAAAAAATCCAGTTGCCGAAAGTCAACGACCACGACCGCGACGATTTGCCGAAGGGCGGCCTGCGCATGGCCGGCCCCACCGAGGAGCACGACGACATCGTCAAGGCCGACAAATGGCGCGAGCTCGTCCAGGCGTATCTCGCGTGCATCAGTTTCGCCGATGCGCAACTCGGGCGGATGCTCGACGCGCTCGACGCCTCCCCGCTCCGCGACAACACCATCGTCGTCCTCTGGAGCGATCACGGCTGGCACCTCGGCGAGAAACAACACTGGCACAAATTCACCCTCTGGGAGGAGTCCGCCCGCGCGCCGCTCCTCTGGGTCGCGCCCGGCCTCACGCGCCCCGGCAGCGTCTGCGCGCGCACTGTGGATTTCACGCACATCTATCCGACCCTCTGCGATCTCGCCGGCCTGCCTCGCCCCGCGCACATCGAGGGCCTGAGCATCCGCCCGCTTCTCGCCGATCCTGCCGCCACGTGGACCACGCCCGCCGTGACGACCTACAAATTCGGCAACCACGCCGTGCGCAGCGAGCGTTGGCGCTACATCCGTTACGAGGACGGCGGCGAAGAGCTCTACGACCACGACGCCGATCCGCTCGAGTGGAAGAACCTCGCCGGCGACGCCCAGTTTGCCGCGATCAAGACCGAGCATGCGCGCTGGCTGCCCACGCTCAACCGACCCGCCGTCGAAACCGCGCCCGCCGCCAAAGAGGGCAAAAAGAAAAAAGCGGACAAGTAGCCTCAGCGGCTCGACCGCCACCATCAGTCTCTCAGCCCGTCCCGTCGTTACCCCAACCCCACCATGAAACCTCGCCCCATCGTCCGCTCGCTCCTCGTTCTCTTATCGCTTCACGTGGCTGTGACCGCCTTCGGTCAGGCCGCGCCCACTCCGCCGGCATCGTCCACTCGGGCCGAGCCGGCCGGAGAACAAATTGTCGATCTCAGCCCCTTCACCGTCAACGCCGCCACCGACAAGGGCTACAAAGCCGAAAACACTCTCGCGGGCAGCCGCCTCAATACCAACCTGCACGACACGCCGGCCTCGGTCTCCGTCTTCACCAAAGAATTTCTCGAGGATATCGGGCTCAACGAAATCGAAAAAATTATCGACTACTCCGTCGGTTCGCAGGTGAACCGGCAGGATGTCTCGTCCGGCTCCAATGCGAACGCCATGCTCAACGGCTCGAGTCTCCTGCAGCGTATCGACGTGCGCGGCATCCTCGCGTCCCAGGGCAGCGATTTTTTCAAGAGCATCACGCCGAACGACCGCTATCGCGTCGGCCGCTACGACGAGAGCCGCGGCCCCAACGGCATCCTCTTCGGCGTCGGCAGCGCCGGCGGTCTGATCAACCAAAGCTCCATCCTCGCCTCCGCGCAGCGCAACAGTGGCGCCGTCAGCCATGAATTTGGCTCGCCCCACCTCAGTCGCACCGAACTCCACCTCAATCAAATCCTCCGGCCGAAAGTCCTCGGCTTGGCCATCGCGGCGGTGAGCCAGGAAAACAACGGCTGGCGCACGCCCGATTTTCAGGACAAGCGCCGCCTCTTCGCCACCCTCACGTTTACGCCTGTCACGCGCCTCGTCGTTCGCGCCATGGCCGAGCGCGGCAACGAATACCGCGCCGTCGTCGCGCCGTTCACCGCCTCCGACAGCGTGCTCGCGTGGCTCGACAATCGCACCGCGCGCGGCGTCGACGCCGTCACGGTCGCGCCGACCAGCGCCGCGCCCACCGCCGCGCAGATCGCGCTCGGCATCACCGGTCGCAACGGCACCGCCACCGCCGCCACCCGCCGTTACATCTGGGTCGAAAACACCGCGTCCGTCTTCGACTCCGCCGGTGCCTACATCACCGGCTCCTATAACAACCCGGCCGTGCGCGCCCCCGACGGCACTCCGGGCGTCAGCGGCGACGCGATGCGGATCAACGACCCCGCCTCCCTCCCGTATGAGATCAACGCCGCCGGCCCCGGCATGTTTCGCGACCAGAATTTCGCCAACTTCACGCTCACCGCCGACTGGCGCGTCACGTCGAATCTCAACGTCAATCTCTCGCACAACGATCAGAAGACCGACCTCACCAACCCGGTGCTGGGCGGCGCGAGCCCCGCGATCGCCGGCGAGCCCAACCGCACCCTCGGCGTCAACGGCCCGGCCAATCCCTACGCCGGCCAGCTCTACATCGATGCGGGCTGGGGCAACAGCGTCCACGTCGCCAAATATCGGGAGACCCGGCTCTCGTTCTCCTACGATCTCGTCCCGCGCTGGTCGTGGCTTGGGACGCACCGGCTCGCCGGGATGTATGCGCGCAGTTGGGATGAGGACCGCTACGTGGCGCAACGGCTCGGCTTCGCCGGGGCGCCGTTCAACGCCGATCCCAACAACGCCAACAACGCGCTCAACACGCGCGTCTATTTCGACGGCAAAAATCCCAACCTCTTCTCCGCGTCCGATTGGCGCCAAGTGCCGAAGTCGCTCGTCGTCGCCGGTCGCAGCTATGACGTCGCGTGGATCGACGACGCGGCGGGCACCAACAATTCCCTCGCTCGCCAGAAACTCGCGACGCGCCTCCTCGTCGCGCAGAGCCATTTTTGGAAGCGTCGCATCGTCACCACCGTGGGCTACCGGGAAGACGCCGCCGATGTCACGACGTTCGGCTACGCCAAGGATCCGATTCTGCGCACCGACCTCATCGACGCCGATCCGGCGAAGGCCACCCTCGACACGTTTCGCGGCATTACCCGCACGCAGGGCCTCGTGTTTCACGCGACGAGCCAAGTTTCGTTGATCGCCAACCGTTCGAGCAACATCGGCATCCCGACCTTCAAAAACCGCGTGCTGCCCAACGGCACCGCACCCGATCCCTCGAAGGGCGAAGGCGAAGACTACGGGCTCTCGTTCGATCTGTTTTCCAACCGCGCGTCGCTCAAAGTCGTCTACTTTACGACGACGCAACTGGGCCAGACCGGCAGCGGCGGCATCAATGCCCGCTACAATTTGCCGAATATCCGCATCGCCGATGCGTTCGAAAGCGTGCTCGTCGGTGCCGGCCGCCCGCTCACCGCCGCCGCGTGGGCCCCGCTCCGCCAGAGCATAACGCCGACCGTCAACGCCCAGATGTTCGACGAAAATTCTTCCGGCTATGAAGCGACTTTTGTCGCCAACCCCACGCCTCGCTGGCGCGTCACCGCCAACTATTCATACACCGACCGCATCCGCTCCAACTCCGGCGGCCGCGACGTGATCCCGTGGTATGGCTTCAAGCTCGACGGCAAATTTATCACGGAAGGCGTGACGCAAAACGCCAACGGCACGTTCGCCGTGAATCCGGCCGCCTTCGTCGCCGGTCAGACCGTGGCGAAGTGGATCGAACTCGGTGCCCTGCGCCCCGAGGCCGCCCTCGGCACACTCACGACGAGCAGCGCCATCACCGTCGCGGAAGAACTCCGCAACATGATCAGCGCGCTCAACGACGACAAACTTCAGGGCGAGCAGCGCTGGGGCCTGCGTCCGCACAAGGTGAGTGTTTTCAACGCCTACGATTTCACCACCGGCCGGCTCAAGGGCTGCACCGTCGGCGGCGGCTACCGCTGGCGCAGCGCCAACATCATCGGCCGCGACGCCGCCGGAAAAGAAATCACCGGCCGCGTGCTCTCGGCGGCCGATCTCATGGCGCGCTACCGCCACCCCGTGCGGGCCGGAAATTTCCGCGGCACGCTCTCCTATCAGCTCAACGT
>JBEANZ010000716.1:0-3526 GCA_041165185.1 Verrucomicrobiota bacterium
GACTGGTGATCTCTTATGATTCCTCACTGTTTTCGCTGCATCGAGCGGTCGCGATCGGGAGCCCCAACGGGGCGGCAAGTAGATTTCCCAGGGCAACGCCCTGGTAAATCGATTGGAGAAGATCGAAGCCCTGAAGGGGCGACACCGGCGCGCGGAGTTTCGCCCTTTCAGGGCTTCGATCTTTTTTCGCCCGTTTCCCAGGGCGTTGCCCTGGGCTATCGTCTTTCGCCCCTCCGGGGCTTCCGGTCCCAGGCAGCTGCCCACTGAAATTAGCGTGTGACTTTTCTTTCATGCACCTCCGCAAAATTCCCCACCGGCTTTTCACCGCGCTCGTCTTCGTCGCGTCACTGACCTCGGTGGCCTCCTTCGCCGCCGAGCCGAAGCGCACGTTTCGCGAATGGTATTACCCCTACGGCATCGTCATGCCCAAGGGCACCACGCCCGAGACCGGCGTGGCCGGCGTGAACTCCGAGCACGTCGAGCACCTCGTGCTCGCTAATCTTTCCAACGACGAGGCGACCGCGCGCATCACCTACTTCTTCGAGGAGGATGCGCCCATCGAACGCACGCACAAGGTCCCGCCGCACGGCGCCACGATCTATCGCCACGCTAGTTTGAAGGACGATGCGTTTCCGCGCGGCAAACTCTTCGGCGCGCGCGTCACGAGCGACCGCCCCATCGTCGTGCAATCCACGCAGGGCGGCTCCGAGACCGTCGCGAAGCCCGCGCTCCCGAGCAATTTCGAGTCGTCCGTGATCGCCTATCCCGGTCCGCTCGGAAAAAAGGAAACGCGCTGGATGTATGCCGACGCACATCCGTTTCTCACGAAGAGCCCGACCGGCTGGCACGACTGGGAATGGATCACGATTCTCAATCCGCACCCCGACAAGCCCGCGAACATCCGCATCACGTTTCATTTCGTCGCGCGCCTCGGCCCGGCGAAGACGCACACGCTCACCGTCCCGCCCGAGCGCATCCGCCACCTCGCGCTGCACGAGCTCCCGCTGCCCGTGATGAAGTTCGCCGACGCCTGCTACCCGATCATCGAGAGCGATGTGCCG
Organism: Verrucomicrobiota bacterium; assembly: GCA_041165185.1. Taxonomy (GTDB): domain Bacteria; phylum Verrucomicrobiota; class Verrucomicrobiia; order Opitutales; family Opitutaceae; genus JBEANZ01. The sequence continues at coordinate 1,062 of JBEANZ010000716.1, forward strand.
ATCGTCGTGGAGCAGACGCGCCGTCCCGTCGTCGCGTCCAGCCCCGGCCCGCGCGGTGGCTGGAATCTGATCGCACTCCCGATCGGCGACGTCGATTTTGACCTGCCGGCGCCGAAACCGGAGTGAGTTGGTTTTCCGGGGCTCGCGTGCGTTGCACCCTGTCGCTCGCTTCGTGCTCCCTCGTCTCCCGCTCTCATCCACCACTCAATGAAGCCGTCTCCAGGGATCTCCCGCCCCGTCAGCCGAAAAGACAGCGGTCTCGCAAGGTGCGAGGTGGTCGCCCTCCTTCTGCTCGCCTTCGTCAGCGCCGCCCCGGCCCAAGCCCAACGCCCTTCGACCACCTCGGGGTTTTTCGCGGGCGCGAACTACGACGAAGCCAAGGTCGCGCCCTACACGCTGCCCGATCCGCTGGTGTGCTTCGACGGCACCCCGGTCACCTCGACCGCGATTTGGAACGCGAAACGCCGTCCCGAGATTTTGCGCACCTTTGAAACGCAGGTTTACGGCCGCGCCCCGGCTGTGAACCAGCGCCCGCGCTTCGAAATTATTTCCACGGACCCAACCGCACTCGGCGGCACGGCCACGCGCAAACAGGTGAAAATCTGGCTGCTCGGGACCAACCCCGGCCCCGCCCTCGAACTCCTTCTCTATTTGCCCAACGGCGTCAGCCGCCCCGTCCCCGCGTTTCTCGGCCTCAATTTCGCGGGCAACCAATGCGTGTCCGTCGATCCCGGCGTGCCCGTCACCCCGAACTGGGCGCGGGCCAACCTGACCGGCGTCGTCGATCATCGCGCCACCGAGGCCACGCGCGGGATCCACGCGTCCCGCTGGCAGGTCGAAAAAGTGCTCGCCCGCGGTTACGCCGTGGCGACCGCGTATTACGGTGACATCGAACCCGACCATCGCGACGGCTGGAAAACGGGCCTTCGCGGCGCCCTCGGCCGCGACGGGGCCGCGACGGTCTTCGCCCCCGAAGAGTGGGCCGCCACCAGTGCGTGGGCCTGGGGCCTCAGCCGCATCATGGACTATCTCGCCACCGATCCCGCGATCGACGCCGCGCGTGTGGCCGTGCACGGCCACTCGCGCCTGGGCAAAACCGCGCTCTGGGCCGGTGCCCTCGATCAACGTTTCGCCCTCGTGATCTCCAACTGCTCCGGCGAGGGCGGCGCGTCGCTCATGCGGCGCAATTTCGGCGAGACCATCGCGCAGGCCAACGCCTCGGAGCCCCATCGTTTCTGCGGAAACTTCCGCCGCTACGAGGGCGCCGCGGGCGATCTGCCCGTGGACGCCCACCTCTTGATCGCGCTGATGGCGCCGCGGCCCGTCTACGTCGCGAGTGCCGTGGAGGACGATCTGGCCGACCCGCGCGGCGAGTTTCTCGCGGCCAAGCACGCGGGCCCGGCCTTCGGACTCTTCGGCTTGAAAGGTCTGGGCTCCGTCGAGCGTGCCGTCGTCGATCAGCCCATCGGTGATGTCGCCGCCTACCACGTCCGCAGCGGCACACATGACATCACCGCCTACGATTGGGACCAATACCTCAACTTCGCCGACCGGCATTTTCACCGCTCCCCCTCGCCGGTGCGTTGAGCCACCGTCGTCGAAGATGGCGTCGACTCACCCGAACAAATCAGCACCCGCTCCAAACGTTCTCTCCCATGAACGACGTGCCACCAGTCGCGGCTACCATCGCCTTCGCCGAAATACTCCTCGCCCGCGCCGACCCCGCCTTTCTGGGCCGCGCCTTCTGCGCCGGCACGGTCCGCAAGCACGGCGCTAACGAACAATGAAACTCGGCGCGCTGCTCACCTGTGTCCTCGGTTTTGCGTCCGCTCGGGCCGCCGAGCCGACGCGCATCTACCTCGCGAACGACGACCACACCGACTTCATGTGGACCGCCGACGCCGACACCTACGCGAACGTCTTCGTCGAGATGCTCGATTTCCACCTCAAGCTGGCCGACGAAACCGCGTCCAACCCGCCACCCTACCGCAATCGCTTCAACGCCGACGGCTCCCTCTGGCTCGCGACCTACGAGCAGCGCAAATCTCCCGCCGAGTTCGCCCGCCTCATCGCCCGCATCAAGGACGGCACGATCAGCGTTCCCCTCAACACCGTCATCTCCACTCACGGTGGCCAGCCCGTCGAGGCCGTGCTGCGCGGGATGTATTACGCCGGCCGCATCGAGCGCGCGCACGGTCTCCGCTTCCCCCTCGCGGTCGCGATGGAGAACCAGACGCTGCCCCTCGGCCTGGCCTCGCTCTTCGCCGGCGCCGGCGCGCGCTACTCGTGGCGCGGTGTCTGTGGCTGCGCGAGCAAGGTCAGCAACCGGGTGCTCGGGGCGCGCCCGCACGAAATCTATTGGTGGACGGGGCACGACGGGCAACGGCTCCTCCTGAAATGGCATTCGCTCGTGCCGCCCGGAAACCAACAAAGCGGCGGCTATGCCGAGGCCTTTGATCCCGTGA
>JBEANZ010000717.1:0-5519 GCA_041165185.1 Verrucomicrobiota bacterium
CCGCCGATCCCGCCGCGCAACAACAACTCGCCGCCAAGCTCGCGCGCCTCGCGCTGCCGACACCCGGTGCCGCCGCGTTCGCGCCCGCGTCTCTCGCGTCCGCCGCCGCATCCGCCAATCCCGATCTCGCGAAAGCGATCACGGGCAAGCGTTACGTGCTCGCGAAAAACGCGCTCGGCTTCGAGGCGATCGCGCTGCTCCCCCCGGACAGCGCCGACGCGGGCGGCACGGCGCTGACCGTGCGCATCGGCGGCGTCGACCAACGCCTCGTGCTCGGCGCCGGCGCGTGGCGCAAGGGCGTGCTCGCGAGCGCGCCCGGCGCGCCGTCCGACGCCATCGCGGCGTCCGGCGCGTGGACGAGCGCCGACACTTACACGGCGAAAATTGCGCGCTACAACACGCCCTTCGTCACGACGCTGCGGTTGAAGTTTTCCGGCGACACCCTCGAACTCACCGCCGAGCCCAACGTCGGCGGCGGCCCGGCCCGCCCCGTGCCGATCGCGGGAAAGGTGGAGTAGCCGGCCCGCGCACCGGCCCGATCCCCCGCCAGCGCGCTCGCTTGCGTGCGGGGTGACGCACGGTTTTGGTTTTTCTCATGCCCCTTCCCACCTTGCTTCGCCGCGCGCTCGTGGGCGCCGGTTTTTTCCTCCTCGCTACACTTACGCTTACCGCTGCCGCAGCGGCACCCGCCTCCCGCCCCAACGTCGTCATCTTCCTCGCCGACGATCAGGGCTGGGGCGATCTCGGCACGACGGGCAACACCATGGTCCGCACGCCCGCGATCGATTCCCTCGCGCGCGACGGCGCTCGGCTCGACCGCTTTTATGTCTGTTCCGTGTGCGCACCGACGCGCGCCGAGATGCTCACCGGCCGCTACCACCCGCGCGGCGGCGTTCGCGGCGTCTCGACCGGCCAGGAGCGGCTGAACACCGACGAGCGCACGCTCGCCGACGCGTTCAAGTCCGCGGGCTACGCCACGGGTGCGTTCGGCAAATGGCACAACGGCAGCCAGTGGCCCTACCACCCCAACGCCCGCGGCTTCGCCGAATATTACGGCTTCACCTCCGGCCACTGGGGCGAATATTTCGACTCGCCGCTCGAGCACAACGGCCAGCGCGTGCGCGGCACCGGTTTCATTGCCGACGATCTCACGACGCACGCGATCGAGTTCATCGAGAAAAACAAGGGAGCCCCGTTTCTCTGCTACCTTCCCTACAACACCCCGCACTCGCCCTTCGCCGTGCCGGAAAAATACTGGCAGCGCTTCAAGGACAAACCCATCCCGCAGCGCGGACCCGAGGGCTCCGACGAGGATATCCAGATCACCCGTTGCGTCCTCGCGATGACGGAGAACCTCGACGACAACGTCGGCCGCGTGCTGCGCCGGCTCGACGAGCTGAAACTCGCCGACAACACCATCGTGATTTATTTCTCCGACAACGGCCCGAACAGTTTTCGCTACAACGGCGGCATGAAGGGCCGCAAGGGCAGCACCGAGGAGGGCGGCGTGCGCTCGCCGTTCTTCATCCGCTGGCCCGGCAAAATCAAACCCGGCTCGACCGTCCGCGAGATCGCCGGCGCGATCGATCTCCTGCCCACGCTCACGAAATTCGCCGGCATCGCGCTACCGGGCGCGAAGCCGCTCGACGGCCGCGATCTCTCGCCGCTGCTCCTCGGTGGTGGTGGCGCGGCCTGGCCGGAGCGCACAATTTTCTCCCACCAAAACGGCAACGTGAGCGTGCGCACGCAGACCCACCGCCTCGACAACCGCGGCGCGCTCTACGACATGATCGCCGATCCCGGCCAGCAGAAGGACCTCGCCGCCGAGCAGCCCGCGCTCGCGAAAAAACTTTCCGACTCCGTCGTCGCGTGGCGCAAAGACGTGCTCGGCACGCCGAACCCCGCCGCTCCCGGCAGCGCTGACGCGACCGCCGCGACCAACGCCAAAGGAAAAAAGAAAGCCAACGCCGGCGGCGGTGGCGTCGGCCTGCCGCCCGACAACCGCCCGTTCACCGTCGGCTACGCCGAGTTTCCGATGACGCCGCTCCCCGCGCGCGACGGCGTTTCCCACGGCACGATCCGCCGCAGCGCCAACGCGCCCAACAGCTCCTACTTCGTCAACTGGACCAGCAAGGACGACGCGATCTCCTGGGACATCGAGGTCAACGCGACGGGCACCTACGAAGTCGCCATCGACTACACCTGCCCGCTCGCCGACGCCGGCTCGACCATCGAGCTGAGCTTCAACGGCGCGAAACTCTCCGGCACCGTTTCACCCGGCTGGGATCCGCCGCTCTACACCAACCAAGACACGATCCCGCGCCCCGCCGGCGAATCAAAGATGAAGCCTTTCCACCTCCTCAGCCTCGGCACCATCCGCCTCGAAAAAGGCCGCGGCCCGCTCACCCTCCGCGCCACGCAGATCCCCGGAAAATCCGTGATGGACATGCGGCAGGTGACGCTGACGTGGCGGAAATAAACTAAGCGCGACGACTGCGGTTGTTCAGCCGAGCCCGAGATACGCGCGCAGTTTGCGCTGAATTTCCCGGCGCCGCTCCAAGGTTACGCGGCCGGCAGTGCGGAGGATGGCGTGCTTTCGCACCAGATAGACCAACGAGCAATCGAGCAGCGTCGCGAATTCCAGTCCGTCCGCGCCATTGAGCACGACGTGGTGAGGCGCGACCGCTTGCGCCGGTTGTTTTTTCGTTCCGACCAGAACATTGAAGCGCTGCTGTTTCGGATCGTTCATGATTTCCGCAGCCGAAAGGATTATCGCCGGGTGGCCGGTGGCGTCCTTTTCATCGGCGCGCGCAAACACGATGTCCCAGCGCCCCAAGTTCACAGGGTTTCTCCGAACGTGTTGCTCAGCTCAATCTCCTCCTTGGTTCGTCGCAGACTGCCGGGCGGCGCCGGCGGAATTTCCTCCTCGTGATCAACCGGCGCGATTTGGACGACACCCGTTCGCGTGCTGACGAGGACAGGCTTCCGGCTCTTGAGCACGCCGCGAACGACGCGGCCGAAACCAGCGCGGGCCTTGGTGGCGGTGAGAGTTTGCATGGGCACGATTTGTTGCGCGAGGCGGCTGGGGGTCAAGGGGCGAACCGGCGCGATCCGGTGACATCAACGTGGGCTGGTCTTACTGCTTTGCCTGCCCGAGCGTCCGCGTGAGAAACGCCCGGATTTTCGCCTTCACCTCGTCCGTGGAAAATTCCTTTCCGCCGTGGCCTGCGCCCGGGAGCACGATGAGTTCGGAGGCCACTCCGGTCTCCTTCAGCTTCGCGTGCAAGCGCCGGCTTTGTTCGATGGGCACTTGGTCGTCCTTGTCGCCGTGGATGATCAAGAATGGAGGGTCGTCGCGCGTGACGAGGTGCAGCGTGCTCATCGATTTCGCGGCTTCCGGCCGATCGCGAACGATGCCGCCGAGGAGTTTTGCGGCATTTGAGTTCGCGAGGTCGGCCTCGGTCTTGCCGGGGCCGGGGACGTTGACCGGCATCGTGAGCACATCGCTCGCGCCGTAGAAATCGATCACGGCCTGCACGCGGCTCGAAACCGTTTCGCCGGGCGCGGCGTCCGCGGTGCCGACGACGCCCGCGAGGTTGCCGCCCGACGAGCCGCCGGAGACGACGATGCGCGCGGGATCGAGCGAATATTTCGCGGCGTTGGTGCGCAGCCAACGGATGGCGGCGCGCGCGTCGTCGAGCTGCGCGGGCCAGCGCGCGGACCACGAGAGCCGGTAACCGAGGCTGACTACGGCATAGCCCTCTCCGACGAGCCACGCGAACGGCGTGTTCTCCTTCGATCCGTTTTTCCAGCCGCCGCCGTGAATCCAAATCACGACCGGCAACGGCTTCGCGGGAGTTTTCTCCGGCAGATAGAGATCGAGGAGCTGCGCTCCCTGCGGGGTTTCGGCGTAGGTCTGATTGGCGACGCGTTTCACGCCGGCGGGCAGCGCGGCGCGCACGTCGCCGGCGGGGCGGACGTTGGCGCCCTTCGCGCCCGTGAGGCTGTCGCCGAGATCGGCGCGCGCGGCGGCGACGCGCTCCTGCAGCCGCGCGACGATTTCGGGGTGGGCGGCGGCGACGTTGTTGGTCTCGGTGGGATCGGCGCGGACGTTGTAGAGGGCGATTTCGGTTTTCTCGAAACGGTAGCCGTGGCGCGTGGCGATGCCGCGGATGCCGGAATTCTGGATCGAGTCGGGCTTGAGGTTGGCGTAGTTCGACGGCTTGCCGCCGCGGCCGGGCTCGGCGGCGACAGTGAGATATTCGTGTGGCACGTGGAGCTTCCAGTCGCCGAGGCGGACGGCGTGGAGTTCGTCGCCGGAGTAAAACAGAAACTCCTCGCGGCCCTTCGCGCCGGGCTGGCCGGTGAGGAGCGGGAGCATGTCGGCGCCATCGAGCTTCGCAGCCGGCAGCGGCGCGCCGGCGAGTTTCGTGAACGTCACGTTGAGATCCATCGTGCTCAGCGGCTCGTCGCTGACGCGGCCGGCGGGCACGCGGCCGGGCCAGCGCACGAGGCACGGCGTGCGCATGCCGCCCTCGAAGGTCGTGAGTTTGCCCTCGCGCAGCGGCACGGCGAGGCCGGCGTGCTCGCCGTAGGAGAGAAACGGGCCGTTGTCCGAGCTGAAGACGACGAGGGTGTTTTGCTCGAGGCCGAGGCGCTTGAGCGTGGCGAGGATTTCGCCGACGCCCCAGTCGAGCTCCTGCACGACATCGCCATAGAGTCCGCGCTGGCTCGTGCCCTTGAATTTTGCCGAGGCGAAGATCGGCACGTGGGGCATGACGTGCGGCACGTAGAGAAAAAACGGTTTGTCCTTGTTGCGCTCGATGAAGGAGACCGCGCCCTCGGTGAGCCGCCGCGTGAACTGCGACTGGTCGGGGTCGATCTCGATCACGTCCTCGTTTTCGTAGAGCGGGAGCGACGGGATGCCCTTGGTGACGGGATGGAGCGGGCCGTTGTCGTTGGAGTAGGGGATGCCGAGCCACTCGTCGAAGCCGCGGCGCGTCGGGAGGAATTGCGGGTGGTGCCCGAGGTGCCATTTGCCGAACGCGCCGGTCGCGTAGCCCTGGTCCTTGAACATCTGCGAGAGCAGCCGCTCGCGCGTGTGGAGGCCGACGGTGCTCGTGTGGTTGAGCGCGCCGCTCATGCTCACGCGGTTTGCATAGCTGCCGGTGAACAGGGCCGCGCGCGACGCCGTGCACACGGCCTGCGCGACGTAAAAGCTCGTGAACCGCGAGCCGTCGCGCGCGAGGCTATCGATGTGGGGCGTCTTGATGTCCTTCGCGCCGTAGCAGCCGAGATCGGAGTAACCGAGATCGTCGGCGAAGATGAAAACGATGTTGGGCTTGGCCGGCGTCGCGGCGGCGGTGAGCGCGTGCGGCGCGGCGAACGCAGCGAGCGCGACCGAAACGAGAAACAGCAGCGGACGCGTGAAGGCGCGGCGGACGATGCGGGTGGAGCGGGGAGTTTCCATGCGCGCGAACGTAGGCGGCGCGGCGCGCGCGAGGCGAGCGAGGAGTGCG
>JBEANZ010000718.1:0-14020 GCA_041165185.1 Verrucomicrobiota bacterium
GACGACGAGCGCGCGGATATCGTGGCGGTTCGACAGCTCGTAGGCGGACACGTCGAACACCTCGCCCACCGCGCGACCCTGGAGCAGCTCCTTCAGGAAATCGCGCAGCGCCTCGGGCGTCGGCGTGTCGCCGTAGGTGAAATTTTCCAGCACGGTCAAATCCTCGGCCGCCGCGAAAATCTCGCAGTGCGACGGCGCGCCATCGCGGCCGGCGCGGCCGATTTCCTGCGCGTAGTTTTCGAGGCTCTTCGGGAGGTTGTAGTGATAGACCGCGCGGATGTTCGCCTTGTCGATCCCCATGCCAAACGCGATCGTCGCGACCACGATAGCGTTGTCCGCCGCCATGAAACGGTTCTGCACCGCCTCGCGCGTCTCCGGTTCCATGCCCGCGTGATACGCCTCCGCCGCGAAGCCCGCCTCCGCGAGCGCCGCCGCGACCGACTCCGCCGTTTTCTGCAACGTCACGTAAACAATCGCCGGCCCCGCGGGCCGCGCCGTGAGCCGCGCGATGAGCGCCCCGAGCCGCCCGCGCGGCGCGCACGCCGTCGCGCGCAGAAAAAGATTCGGCCGGTAAAATCCCGTGTGCACGTGCCCCTCCGGCGCGATGGCAAACGCGCCGCAGATGTCGCGCGCCACCGCCGGCGTGGCCGTCGCGGTGAGCGCCAGCACGCGCCCCACGCCCAGCTCGCGCGCATAGCGGGCGAGCTTCAGGTAATCGGGCCGAAAATTGTGCCCCCACTCCGAGATGCAGTGCGCCTCGTCGATCACGAGCAGATCGATCGCGAGGGATTTCAGGCGCGCGAGGAACCGCTCGTTGGAAAACCGCTCCGGCGCGACGTAGAGCAATTTCAGCCTTCGCTCGCGCAACGCGTTTTGAATTTCCTCAAACGCCTCGCGACTCACCGACGAATCGAGCCGCGCCGCCGCAATCCCGCGCGCGACGAGAAAATCCACCTGATCCTTCATCAACGCGATCAGCGGCGAGACGACGACCGTGAGCCCCTCGAGCAACAGTGCCGGCAACTGGTAGCATAGGCTCTTGCCGCTGCCCGTGGGAAACACCGCGAGCGCCGAGCGCCCCGCGAGCAGTTGCGCGATGACGTCCTCCTGCCCGGCGCGGAAGGAAGCGAAGCCAAATTTCTCCTGCAACAAGGCGTGGGCCGCGTCCATCGAATTGGCAGACATGATCGCGCACGCTGCCGCCCGCCCTGCGCCGCGACAAACCGAAAGTCCGACCGCCCGCATCCGAGCGCCGAAGGCGCGCCGCACGCTGGCGACCGCGAAGGCTCGGGTTTGTAGTTCCGGCTTCAGCCGGTGCCTTGGATTTTCCGAACCGCCTGAAGGCGGAACTACCAACTCGGCCACCGCTCCGCCCGCCCCCAACCCGTTCGTGTGGGTTGGGAGGGTCTCTCCGGAGACTCAGTATCCCGCAGGGGAGAATCTGCGGTTCCCCGAATCTGCGGGAATCTCCTTCATGAAACTTTCGAGCTACGCCCGCGCCTCCGCCGCCGTCTCCCACCGCCGCGCGCGCGGCACAAACCTCGCCTCCAGCGCCGCCGGCGGCCGGTGCGCGCGCTCGATGTGCAGTGTGCCGCGCCACGCCGGCTCCGCCACCAGCAGCAACGCATCGACGTGCGGCACCACCACGATTTCGTGTCGTGCCACTTGGTCGGCGCGATGTCGCGCGTGTTCGGCTTTCGCCGCCGCGAGCCGCTCGGCGAATTTCCCCGTCGCGCCGCGCCCGCGCGACGCGCGTCCGGCAAGTTCGCGTTCGTAGTTCGCGAAGTAGTCGTCCACGCGCGTCAGCTCGCGTGCGAGCCGGCCCTCCTGCCGAGCGCGCACGGCGGCGAGTTCACCGGCCAGTTCGCCCTCGATCGCGCCCGTGAGGAGTCCGCTCCAGCCCGTCGGGTCCGGCGTTGGCCACGCCAGCGCCGCGGGCGCCGCCGCCAGCCGCGCGAACCCGATCTCGCGCGCGAGGCCGTCGTCGGCGCGTCCGTCGGGCAGCCCGAGCGCCACGCGGTGCAACGACCAGTGCTGGTCGGTCGCCTGCACCTCGCACCGCACGAGCGCGACGAGCGAGTGGTGAAACGCCGGCGTGAGCGGCGAGGCCAGCCGCCACCGCAGCGTGTCGGGATGCGCCTGCCGCCAGAGCCGCTCGATCACAGCGGCGTCCGGCGGACGCGCCGCGCCGTCGATCTCGAGCACCGCGCGCTCCAGCGGCGGCGGCGACGGGCGCAGGGCCTCGGCGAGTTGAAACGTGAGCGGGCAGCCGGGAAACACCTCACGTTGCGCGTCGCGCGCGCCGGTCTCGCCCGCCGCCACGAACTGTAACTCCGCCGAGTGCAATTCGCCGTCCGCGCGCCACAGCCGCGCCGCCGCGCCCTCGGCCACGACCTCGAGCCGGTCGTGCCACGGGCGCGCGCAGAGGCCGCCGAGCGCGCCGAGGCCCTCCTCGAAAAAGTCGAGCAGCGCGTCCGGGCGGTAGGCGAGGCGGTCCAGTTTCATTGCGATTCGAAATCCCGCGCGAACAGCGTCTCGTCGAGGCGCTTCACCTCCGCGTGGCGCGCGCGCGCCTCGGCTAACTCGGCGCCGAAACCCGCGATCGCCTCGGGCACGCGGCCGGCGCCCTCGTGCCAACGGCGGAAAATCTCCTCCTCGAATTCATCGCCACTGAAGCGTTCGCCCAGCACGAGCCCGGTCTCGCCGACGACGAGTTCGAAGAGGTTGAGCTTTTCCTGAAGCACCTGGAGCAGGTGTTCCTGGAGCGTGCCCGCCTGCACGAAATTATGAATCGCCACGGGCTCGCGTTGCCCGAGGCGGTGCAGGCGGCCGATGCGTTGCTCGATCTCCATCGGGTTCCACGGGAGGTCGAAGTTGGCGAGCGTGTGGCAGAACTGGAGGTTGCGCCCCTCGGTGCCGCTGTGCGTGAGCAGCAGCGCGCCGCCCCGCCGGCGAAACTCCTCCGTGATCGGCTGGCGCTCCGGCGCGGGCGTGCCGCCGTTGATCACAAACGTCGCAACGCCCGCCCCGCGCAGAAATTCCGCGAGCGCCGCCTGCGTGTCGAGAAATTGCGTGAACACCACCGCGCCGCCCGGCTCCCGCGTGAGCGGCAGCAGCGCGCGACACTTGCGCTGCCAGCTCGCCTCGAGTGGCGCGCGCTCGCGCCACACGCGCGCGGCGGCTTGATCGGGAAATTTCTCCAGCGCGCCGCGCCACGCCGCCGGGCTGCTCCCCGCCGCCTGCAACAAGAGCCGGCCCCACAGGCTCGACTGGCTCGCGCTGAGCGTTGCCAGCCGCGCGCGAAACTCGCTCTCCCACTCCGCCCAAAATCTCGCCTCGGCCGCCTCCGGCGCGAACAGCACCGTCTCCGCGCGGCGCGGTGGCAGGTCGATGCCGGCGTTGGCGCGAGTGTTGCGGATCATCACCTGCCCAAGCAGACGACGCAGTTCCTCGGGTTCGCGCGGCTGGCGCGGGCGCTCCGGGTCGAGGAAGCGCGCGCGGAATTCCTTGGGCGTCGGCAACTGCCCGGGCTGCAGGAGGGTGACGAGGTTGTAGAGTTCCTCGAGCGAGTTTTGCACGGGCGTCGCCGTGAGCAGCAGGAGAAATTGGCGGGGCAGCACGTTGACCGCCTGCCACGCCTGCGAGGTGCGATTCCGCAGGTAGTGCGCCTCATCGACGACGAGCAGATCCCAATGCACTTCACGCGCGATGGCCAGATGCGCGGGCTGCTTGAGCGTGTGCAGGCTCGCGACGATGCACGCGTGGTCGCGCCAGAATTTCGCCGGGTCGTCGCGCACGAGCGGGCCGTTGGTCGTGACCGCCGTGAGCGCAAATTTTCCCTCCAGCTCCTCCGCCCACTGATCCACGAGCGAGGGCAGCGTGAGCACGAGCATCCGTTTCACCATGCCGCGGGTGAACAGCTCCTTCGCCACGAGGCCGGCCTCAATCGTTTTGCCAAGTCCGACCTCGTCGGAGAGCAACGCGCGACCGCGCAACGCGCCGAGCACGCGCAGCGCCGTGCGCACCTGATATTCGAGCCGCTCGATACGGCAGTGCGGCAGGCAAAGGAGATCGTCCGACTGGTTCGACACCCACCACCGCGCCGCCTGTTCGCGCAACGCGAAGCCGCGCAGGTCCGTCAGCGGCAGCACGGTATCCTGCAACGCGAGCGTCGCCGCGCGCACGACGACAGGCACCGGAGGCGGCGGCGCGATCGCGCGCGGCGCGGCGGGCGGCGTGGGTGCCGCGACTTTCGCCGCCGATGCCGCCGTCTTTGCTGCGGCGGCTTTCGCCGCGGCTTCGGCCGCGCGTTGCGCGGCCGCCCGCTCCTCGCGCTGGCGGCGCTCCTCGGCGAGCCGCGCGATGGTCGCTTCGCGTCGTGCCTCCTCGGCGACGCGGCGTTCCTCCTTGCGCTGTTTCCGCCGCGCAAACGCCTCCGACTCAAGATTCGCCTCCGCGTCCAGGCGCGTCTGCATCCGGCCCAGTGGCGAGTGTCGATACGCGCGTTCGCGCGCCATCGTGGTCAAATGGTAGTCGATAAATTCCAAGAGCGCGGCGTTGGACTCAAACGGCGGCTCCGGTTTGAGGACCGGTGTGCTTGCGCCGGGAAGCTGCTTCAGAAACGCGATGTGCACCCAGTCGAGCGCCGTGCGAAAGCGCGTGATCCACGCGCCGAAATGCCGGCGCACCTCGGCGGGCTCCGGCGCGCAGGTCTCGGCGGGTTCGTCGTGGTGGCCGACATGCAACTCCCAACGCAGCCGCCACGCTTCCGTGGCGGTGACCACGCCGGTCGCCACCGTCGCGCCCGAGGCGGGGCTGCGCCAGACGAGTTCCGCGCGGCACGCGATCGTATCGAACATGATGCGCAGTTCCAAATGCGACAGGGCGGCCGGCTGCGCTCGCGGCCCAGGCAGTCCGCGCGGCGCGAGGGCGGCGAGGGCCGCGGGCTCGACCACCCCGAGCTGAGTCGCGGCAACCGCCCGCAGCGCCGCGCGTGCCGCCGCCGGCTCGTCGGCACCTTCGTCGCCGCGAATCAACGGCTCCAGCCGCGCGGCGAACTGTGCGAGCAACTGCGCGACGGACTTCCAGCCGTGGTCGACCGCGAGTCCGAACATCTCGTGCCACGCGCCCGCCGCCACCGGCCCGAGCGCGGTGTCGGCCCGCACGCCGATCCGCACCGCAGCGACCGGCGAGGTTGCCTTCCGCACGCGTCGCAACATTGCGTGAATCGAAGTGGGCGTCGCTCCGCACCGCTCCACCGCGCCGATCCCCACCGGCTCAAATTTCAGCTCGAACAGGTAAACGCGAAAAAACCGCGCCGCGCCCGGCGCGAGCCCGAGCCGGGCGCGATGCAACAACGCGCCGCCCTCCGCGCGCGCCCACTCAAACAGCACCGCCCCGGCCGCGAGATCGAACGTCACCGCGAGCAGCGCATCGCCACCCGCCGCGCCGCCACCCACCACGCCGCCGCCCGCGGAGTCGGACGGCGCGGGCGGGGGGTGTTGTTCCATTGGTAAGATCGCAACCAGCCCGGTCCCAACGGTCAAGCTGCGCTCAGAACTATTGGGCGGAAGTATTGCGCAAGAGAGCGCCCCGAGTCACGGCGACGGGTCTCGCGCACCCTCTTTGGCGCGCGCATGATCATCAACGCCAGCAGCTGGCCGACCCCGAAATCTTTGGAACGAACCGCTCGCGGAGCCGAACGCGGGCGGCGGCGATGGTTCTCACCTTGGCAGCTCACAACGGTAGAAACTCCACGCGATTCGCCATCTCCCGCGCTTCGATTACACGCGCCATCATTTCGAGATCATCGATCAGCCGGCCAATCGTGATGGATTGTTGGTGCGCGTAAATCACGCCGGCAAATTCCCGCTGCTCTCGCTGGCGTCGTGCCGCCTCCGCAAGCAAATCCTCGTCCTGACTGACCAACACTCGTCCGAGCGCTCCCGCGCGATCCAGCAACGCCGGATCCGACCACCGCGCGGTGTCATCCCATTGCGCGGTCAGCACATCGACGCCACGGGCCAGCAGCGCACTTGTGACCGGATAGGGCACATGCACATCCATGTAGAGCGCGAGGCTCACGAGGCCCGGCGCAGGGCGAGCAGACGCTGGCGCAACGGTGATTCACCCGCCGCCGCGCGCAAGGACTCGGCCGAGCGCAGAGCGGTCTCAATCTCCGCATCAAGTTCGAGCTTGTGATCGTAGTAGTAGGCTAGGGCCGCGTGAATCTGGGCGAGCGCCAGATGCGGATGGTGGAGGTGAATTTCCTTGGGGCTCCAGCCATGCGCGATCACGTCCAAGACGATCTCGCGGACCTTTGTGTTGGTCTCATCGACCCAAGCGACTCCAGGCGCATCCAAGACGATGTGTGGGAAAGCCGATGCGGTCATCATTGAGGCGAGCACCGTAGGAGGTGATTTCACCGAATCAAACCTTTGCCGTTGGGCTAAATTCGGTTCCTCGCCGGTTTCAGCGGCCGGTGAGTCAGCGAAGATACGCTGGAACGGGCCGGCTCCGAGGCGCAACATGCACTTCAGTTCCTTTGCCTGGCGCGCTCAAGAATGAGTTCGAAGATCTCATCTGAATCAAAGCACCATGCATCCCGACTCGATTCTCGCGCGTAGCATCAGCTCAGCAGTGCGGAGCCCTGCGGCCACGCGCGAGGATCCATTCGGGCCTTGCCAGTGCGGACTCGCGCCAAACACTCCCGCCCGCCCCGCGACCCATGTGTCGTCCGCCCTGCCTTCATGGCGCAACCTCCCCCCAACGCCCGCAGTTCCGTCCTGCTCATGGACGAGTGTTTCGCCTCGGAGGACGCGCGTTTCGTCGAGGCGCTGCGGCAGGTCGAGCAGCCCAAGATTCTCGCCGCCCTCGCTGATCGTTGGAAAACCGATGCGCGGCCGTGGGCGCGCGCCCAACTGCTCGCCTACCTCGACCAACCGCTCGATTGTCCCGGCCATCAGCCGTTGGTGAAACGCCTCTTCAAGGCCGCCGAGGCGCGGCGCGACGACGAACTCGTGGCCGCGTTTCTCGTCGCCTTCGACACGCTCGTGCGCCGCGCGCGCCGCAGCCGCTACCGCTGGGATCGCGCGACGCGCACGGCGGCCGAGGAGGACTACCTCGCGACGCCGCGCGATGTGTTACCCCGCGAGATTTCCCAGTCGCTCCAGCATCCCAAAACCGGCGTGCGCACCGTCGTCTCGAAGGGCGGGCAACGCGTCGTCGCCGGGCGGCTCTTCACCCATCGCACGCGCCATTACCTGCGCCGCCGCGCGTGGCGCTATTTTCGCTGGCTCGGCTACGCGCGCCCGGCCGATTTCCCCGCCGCCGTCGCGCCTGCGCTGCGCCGCTACGACGACGAGGATTTGGCCAAGGGCGAAAACATCCTCGATAGCTGGGCGCTGCTGAACATCTGCTTCCGCGGCTCCGAGGTGCTCGAGTTCACGCCGACTCATCTGCGCCTCGCCCCCGGTCGCACGCTCGGCGAGTTGCGCGCCGCGCCGCGTTTTGCGCCCGCGTGGGAAACGCCCGCCGCCCTCCGCGTCCTGCTCGGCCTCATCGCGCAGGCGCGCGCGCAGCTCGTGCGCATGTGGGCGATGGATCTCTTCCGCGCGGTCAGCGCGCGCGTGAACCTCGAACTCGCGGTCGACGAGATTTTCCCGCTGCTCGATCACGCCGACGAACGCGTGCAGGTCTTCGGCGGCGATCTGTTCGCCGCGCATCCCGGTCTCGCGACGCTGCCGCTCACGACGTGGTTGCGCCTGCTCAGCACGCAAAACGTCGCCGCGCTCGACACGGTGTGCGCCGCCTTCAAGCGCCACGTCACCAGCGAACGCCTCACGCTCGCGCAGTGCGTCGACCTCGCGTGTGTCCAGCCCGTGCCCGTCGCCCGGCTCGGCGTCGGCCTGCTCACCGCGCGCGCGATCGCGCCCGCCGATCATGCGGGGCTCGGCGGGTTGGCTGACGCGCGGTGCGCGGCCGTCGCCGGTGAACTTGCGACGTGGGCGCTCAACCACGTCGGCGCCCGCGCGCACTACGATCTCACGCTCGTGTCGCGTTTCTTCGACAGCCTCGCGCAGGAGACGCGCGACGCCGCGTGGGCGTGGCTGAAGCCCGGCACCGCCGCCTACGACGATCCCGTGCTCTGGTGTCGTCTCACGGAAACGCCCTTCGACGATCTGCGCCTCCAACTCATCGATCACCTCGCGTTGCGCGTGAAGATGCCCGCGCTCACCGCCGATCAACTCGCGCCCGTGTGGTGCGCCGTGCTCCTCGGTGTGCATCGTGGCGGACGCCAGAAACTCAAAGCCGTGCGCGACCTCGCCGCCGCCGTCGCGCGCGAGCCGGCCACCGCGTCCAAGCTCCTCCCTGTGCTCGCCGTCGCCGTGCGGTCGGTGCGCGGGCCGGAGCGGCGCGCGGGACTCGCGGCGGTGATGACGTTGCTCGCGGCGCGCCCCGAGCTGGCCGACGCCGTGCGCACGCGTGTGCCCGAGTTGATGTTTTCGCCGACGGAGGCCGCCGCGTGAACGTCGCGTTTTCCTACCTCGGTCGCAGCGGCCTGCATGGGCAGACGCTCAACCTCGCGCCGAACCTCGCGCGCGAGCCGGTCGCCTTCGACGCCGAGCTGAAACGCCCCCTGCGCTTCCGTGAGGCGATGTCCGCGCTGCACGATGTCGTCGTCAGCGATCATCGTTTCCAGAAGCGCGACAAGACCGCCTACGAGGCATGGAAAGCCGCCGAGACCGAGCGCCTCCGCGCGTTGCGCAGCGGGGCCGTGAAACAGGCGCGCGCCGACATCGCGGCGAAACTCGGTCAACCGCTCCCGCCCGATTTCGACCGCCACTTCAACAAGCTCTGCAAGACCTACTGGAACGCGCGCGAGAGCTACGCCACGCATCTCCGCAAGCACGACATGGCGCTGTGGCGTCTGCTGATGCCGTGCGATCCGGTCATCACCGTCGCCGACGACGTGCTGTTTTTCGAGTGCTTCTCCGCCGACGAGTCGAGCTACGGCTGTCTCACCGTGAATCGCGCCGACGGCTTCGGGGCGTCGCCGGAATGTCAGCGCGGCACGACGAACGTCGATTACTCGTGGGAGTTGTTTAACCATTTTCAGGCGCTGCGCTCCTACCGCGAGACGCGTTTTAAGATCGACCCGGCCGGCTTCAACGTCGCGACGCGCGGCGGCGCCGACTACCGCGAGGAAAAAATTGATCTGCCCGGCGGCTGGTTGCGCGGCTTCATGCAGCTCCAGGCGACGATGGCGCTACCGATGCGGAAGGTCACGCTCACGCGCGAAGCCGTCTACTCGCTGCTCGTTTGGCTCAAGCGCCACAAGGCCCGCACGAGTCCGCGCGCGCTGCGCTTCGAGCAGCCGCCCGGGCAACCGCTCACGCTCGTGCTCGAGCCGTGGGAGCAACGCATCCCCGTGCGCGGCGGCAGCGCCGACGGCGACTGGACCCAGCCGATCCGCATCTGGGGCCGCCAACGCCTGCTCGCGCTCGCGCGGCTCCTGCCGCTCGTGGAGAGCGTGGATGTCTATCTGCTCGGCACGGGCTTCCCCAGCTTCTGGATCGCGCACATGGGCGAGATGCGGCTCACGCTCGGCCTCTCCGGCTGGACGGCCAACGACTGGACGCGCGGCTCCTCGCTCGATCTACTCGCGCCGCCCGTCGCCCCCATCGCGCCCGAGATCGCGGAGGCGTCCGCGTTTCTTCAGAAAAACCGCACCGCCACGTTCGCCGAAATCGACGCCGCCAGCGCGCGCAATCCCGGCGCGACCACCGCCGTGCTCAATCACCTCGCGCACACCGGCCAAGCCATCCACGACCTCGCGGGCGGCGTCTATCGCTGGCGCCAGATCATGCCGCGCGTGCTCGGCGAGGCGGAGCTCGGCCCGGAAAACTCCGAGGTCACGGCCTCGCGCGAAATCATCCGCTGCCGTCGCGTCTCCATCGAGTCGCGCGTCGCCGCGCCGGCGGGCGGAAATATTTTCGTGGGCACGTCCGACGGCACGCCCGTCGAGCTGCTCATCGATCCCGACGGTCGCATGAAACGCGGCCGTTGCCTCTGCGGTCACTTCAAGAAAGCGGGCCTGCGCATGGGACCGTGCCGGCATCTGCTGGCCCTGCGCTGGCTCGCTTTTCAACCCACGCCCGAGTCCGCGCCCGCCACGGCGGCCGACTGGCTCGGGCGGCTGCGCGGCTTCGCAGCGACGAAAGGAGGCGCGTGAGGTAACACCCAATTTGAGAGTGGCGGGGATGGCTTTGATTGAGACCACCACGCTGCGGCGTTCCGCCGCGGTTGCGTTTGCCTAGCCATGCTTCCCCACGACCGTTGTTCGTTTGGGACCGCACGCACCTGTCGCGTGCGGCCAAGACGACCCAAGGGTCCCGCCCGCGACAGGTGCGTGCGGTCCCTTGGTTAACGGCCGCGGTCCTGAGCGAGTAGTCAATCCGACCACCCCGCCACTCTCATCCCTTTTCCTCCTCACGCGCCCCACCCTCATCATGGGTCTCTTTTCGTTCCTCGCGCGGCTCCTCAAGCCGAACGTCGCCGCCAACACCCCGCGCCCGCCGGGCGACCTCGCGCCAACCGGCACGCCCTACCGCCCCGCGCCTGCTGCCCCCGCGTCGGCCGCGCCGCCGCCGCTCAATCCTACGGCGCGCGCCACGAACAAGCTCAACCTCGACGCCGGCCAGTTCACGCCCATCAGCGACGCCGAGCTGAAGAAAAAAGCCGCCGGCCTCTCGTGGAACTGGGCGACCGTAAATTTCGACCGCCGCGACCAAATCCCTTCCTCGGCCGAGCCGCGCACCGCCCTCATCGACCGCGCGCTCGTCGCGCAAGGCCTGCTCACGCCCGAGCAGCTCGTCGAGATTCACGAGGTCGGCGCGAAGATGGCCGAACTGCGGCCCAAGTTCGCCAACGTCCAAGTCATCGCGCAAAACGCCGTTGCGGCCGACGCCGCCGAACGCCGCGCGCGCAAGGAGCAGAAAATCGCCGAGGCCGCGCAACGCCGCCAGACCCACGCCGCCGCCGTCGTGCTGCGCAAGGCCACCGACATCATCTTCCTCGGCCGCGGCGTCTCCGGCGGCCTCGCCGATCGCCGCGCCAACATTGAGCGCCTCCAGTCGCTCGGCCTGCCCGTGCTCGCGACTCCGGCCGACGTCGCCAAGGCCCTCGGCCACGCCATCCCGCGCCTGCGCTGGCTCGCGTTTCACAGCGAGGCGACGGCCGTCACGCACTACGTTCGCTTCCAGATTCCGAAAAAAAGCGGCGGCACGCGCGAGCTCGCCGCGCCGCATCGCGACTTGGCTGGCTGTCAGGATTGGATTCGCGTGAACATCCTCGACCGCGTCGCGCTGCACGATGCCGCGCACGGTTTCGTCGCGCACCGCAGCACGCTCACCAACGCGACGCCGCACGTGCACCGCGCGACCGTGGTCAACGCGGATCTGAAGGATTTTTTCCCGAGCATCACGTTCCCCCGCGTGAAGGGCGTGTTTCAACAACTCGGCTACTCGCCCGCCGCCGCCACCGTGCTCGCGCTGCTCTGCACCGAGTGCCCGCGCGCCCGCGTGACCTACGAGGGGCGCGAACTCTGGGTCGCGACCGGCCCGCGCGGCCTGCCACAAGGCGCGAGCACGAGTCCCGCGTTGAGCAACCTCGTCGCCCGCGGGCTCGACGGTCGCCTCGCCGGCCTCGCGAAAAAACTCGGCTGGACCTACACGCGCTACGCCGACGACCTCACGTTCTCCGCCGACGCCGAGGGCTCCGCGAAAACCGCGTGGCTGCTCGCGCGCCTCCGCCACATCGTGGGCGAGGAGAATTTCACGGTGAACGAAAAGAAGACCCGCGTGCAGCGCCCCAATTCGCAGCAGACCGTGACCGGCATCGTGGTGAACGAGCACCCGAACATCCCGCGCGACACCGTGCGCCGCCTCCGCGCCATCCTGCATCGCGCGAAGACGGAAGGCCTCGCCGCGCAAAACCGCGAGGAACACCCGCACTTCGAGTCATGGGTGGTCGGCATGATCGCCTACATCAAGATGGTGAACCCGGCGCGCGGCGTGGAGCTCAAGAACGCATTCGACGCGCTGGGCCGGTGAAGGGCTGACCAAACGTGAGTCGGCCCTCGCGTGAGGCCGTGTTCGGAGTTCCGCCGTTCGGGCAGTCCGGGAAAATTTCCGAACCGGCCGATACCGTTTACGAGGTGCCTTTGGACCGTAGGGCCGCCGCTTGT
Source organism: Verrucomicrobiota bacterium (assembly GCA_041165185.1). GTDB lineage: Bacteria > Verrucomicrobiota > Verrucomicrobiia > Opitutales > Opitutaceae > JBEANZ01. Next base: position 12,248 of record JBEANZ010000718.1, read on the forward strand.
CGGCGCGCCTTCGCGCTTTGTGCGCGAGAGCGCCAACCGACGTCCGCCATCGCTCGCACGGGTGCGACGCGACGGCACGGCGGCGAGCGCCGGCCCTACAAAAGACCAGTCGCGATTGTTGAGTGGTATTATCCGCTGGCCGCCAGTAACCGTCGCAACGTCTCGTCCACCAGCTTGGGGTTGGCCTTGCCCTTCGCGGCTTTCATGATCGGGCCTTTGAAGGCGTTGATGGCGGTGTCCTTCCCGGCCTTGAATTCGGCGAGGGCTTTCGGGTTCGCGGCGATGGAGTCGCGGCACCATTGCTCGAGTTCGTTGGCGTCGGTCGGCGCGGCGCGCAGGCCTTTGCGGTCGGCGATGGCGGCGGGTTGATTGCCCGTTGCGAACATTTCCACGAAGATTTCTTTCGCGGCGTTGGTGAGCACGGCGCCGGTGTCGACGAGCTGGACGAGCGCGGCGAGGTGCGCGGGGCAGACTTTGCAGGCGGCGAGCGGGTGCGCGTCGGTTTCCGTTGGCGCCGCGGCTCCAGCGTCGGCGGTGCCGCGCGCGAGTTCGCGGAGGAGGTCGTTCGTGATCCAGTTGCCGACGGCTTGGGCTTTGCCGGGGCCGGCGAGTTTCGCGGTCTCCTCGAAGTAGTCAGCGAGCTGGCGATCCCAGACGAGGACGGAGGTGAGCGTGTAGGGCAGCGCGTAGTCGGCTTGGAAACGGCGTTGTTTGTCGAAGGGCAGCTCGGGGCATTCGGCGCGGAGTTTTTGTTTCCACGGCTCGTCCACTTTCACGGGCATCAAATCGGGATCGGGGAAATAGCGGTAGTCGTGCGCCATTTCCTTCGAGCGGAGCGATTGCGACGTGCCGGTCAGGCCGTCGTAGTCGCGCGTCTCCTGCACGATGACGCCGCCGCGTTCGAGGACGGAGAGCTGGCGTTTGATTTCGTGGGCGATGCCGTCGCGCACGAAGGAGATCGAGTTGAGGTTTTTGAGTTCAACCTTCACGCCGAGTTTCGTTTCGCCGACGGGGCGGATGGAGATGTTGGCGTCGCACCGGAGCTGGCCTTTCTCCATGTCGCAGTCGGAGATGCCGCCGTAGATCATCGTCGCGCGGATCGAGGTGAGGTAGGCGTAGGCCTCGTCGGCGGTGTGCATCGCGGGCTCGGAGACGATCTCCATGAGGGGCGTGCCGGCGCGGTTGTAGTCGACGAGGGAATCGGTGGCGCCGTGGTTGAGTTTGCCGACGTCCTCCTCGAGGTGGATGCGGGTGAGCGGGATTTTTTTGTGCTCGCCCATGACGTTGCGCGCGGAGCCGGGGAGCTCGATCTCGACGGCGCCGCCGAGGCACATGGGCTGGTCGTATTGGGAGATTTGGTAGTTCTTCGGGGAGTCGGGGTAGAAATAGTTTTTGCGGTCCCATTTGCAGACGGGGGCGATGTCGCAGCCGAGGAGGAGGCCGGCCTTGATGATGGCGTCGAGCGCGGCCTTGTTCATCACGGGGAGCGTGCCGGGGAGCGCGAGGACGACGGGGTCGGTGAGGGTGTTGGGCGCGTGGCCATAGCCGGCGGCGACGCGCGTGAAAATTTTCGAGCGGGTTTTCACCTGCACGTGGACTTCAAGTCCGATGACGGCTTGGTATTCGATTTTGGTCACAGAGGGCACGGAAGGAGGCACGGAGCTTTACAGGGCAAGGCGGCGGGCGCCGCGAGTGAGAATGTTGGGGCGGTGCGGGCGCGCGAGGCCGAAGGCGGCGCGCGGGAAGCACGGTGGCGGCGCCGGCACGGCTCGG
>JBEANZ010000719.1:0-4424 GCA_041165185.1 Verrucomicrobiota bacterium
GGCGGGCAGAGACGCCCGCCGCTACGAAGCGATCACGGCGGGCCGGCGCGGAGGAGTTTGCCGGTGGCATCGAGTTCGGCGCGGTGGGTGATGGTGCCGTCGATGGCGTGGTGCTGCACGAGGAGGCGCGTCGCGGCGGCGGTGGTGCCGGGCGTAGTCGCGATGCTGAGGAAACCGCCCTTGAGGCGGAAAAATTTCTGGATGGCTTCGTCGCCGGGCTGGGGGCTGTAGCCGCCGGCATGCACGTCGGACATTGGGCCGCAGCCGAACTCGCGCAGGCCCGTCGTGGGATCGATGGAGAAATACTGCCAGTGGCGGTCGCCGTTGGTCGTGATGAGGTTCTTGTGCGCGGCGAGGAGGCGGCGGAGTTCGTCGCCTTCGTGGCGGAAGCCGGCGTTGGCGTGGTTGTCGTTCTTGTTGCCGCGGTCGGGGCCGACGATGGGGGTGGGGGAGACGATGATTTTGAACGTGGCGTCGGAGGCGGCGAGCGTGCGGGAGAGCCACGCCTTCTGCTCCGCGCCCATGATGGTCTTGTCGGGCCCGTCCGGCGCGGTGTTGGCCGAGCGCCAGCGGCGGCCCTCGACGATCCAGATCTGGACATCGCGACCGTGGCGAAAGGTCCGATACGGGAGCGGCGAGATGGGGACCTGCTCGTCCCAGATGGCGAGGCCCTCGGCCCAGGTGAGGCGGCCGTGCGTCATGCCGGGCCAGCAGTCGTTGGTGAGGATGTCGTGGTCGTCGTTCATGTAGTAGACGGGCGTGGTGCGGTGGAAATCGCGCGGGAAAGGCAGCGCGAAGAGGCGGTTCCACTTGAAGCGGGCGAGGGCGGCGGAGGTGGCCCACGGATCGGGTTTGTCGTAATACTCGACGTCGCCAGTGTGCACGGCGAAATCGTAGCCGGCGCGGCGCAGGGTATCGAAGAGCCGGTGGCCGTTGGCGGGATCATCGCGGCGCGGGTAGTCGCCGCAGGTGATGATGGCGAACTTTACTGGCGCCGCGGCGGTGGGCGCGGGCGCGGTGCGGAACGAGCCCTCGGTAATCGCGCCGGCCTGGCCCGCGGCATCGCGCGACTCGACGCGCACGCGGTAGGCGGTGCCGGCGCGCAGCGGGCGCAGGGTGAACTGCGCGGTGTGATCGCGCGCGGGATCGACGGCGGTCCAGGGGGTCTCGACGGGCGCGCCGCTGTCGGCGGGGCGGAGCGTGATGCGGACGGAGCCGGCGGCGCCGGGGAGCGCGCCGTGCATCTGCGCGAGCGTGCGGCCCGGCGGGAGCTGCGTGGCGGGATCGGCGACGAGGGAGATGGCGCGGTGGCGGTTCTCCTCGCTGGCGCCGGCTTTTTTCGCGGCGGGCGGGAGCTTGGCGTCGGGCACACTCGGCGGGAGAAACGCGGCGCCGGTCCAGTTGGCCTCAGGCGCGGCGGTGAGGCGCGTCCAGATCACGGCGGAGTCGGCGGAGACTTCGCCGATCTTGATGCCGTTGCCCTGATGGACGGCGGCGACGGCAGCCTGTTGGGCCACGGCGCTCGAAAAACAGAACGCGATCAGGACGAGGCCGGCCGAAGCACACCGGCCGAGTCCGCTTGCGAGGAGGATTTTCATGACGGGGAAGTTGAGCAGACCTCAACCGTTCCCCGCCACAGGGCAATCCCGCAACGGCGCGTGCGCCGCTGCAAAGACGCGTTACTTGATCATCTCGGCGACGAAGGCGCGCTCTTCGGCGAGTTCCTTGTTGGTCGCGGCGATTTTGGATTTCGCGAAATCGTCCATCGCGTAGCCGGTGATCACCTCGTAGCTGCCGGGGGTCGTGGTGCGGACGGGCATGCCGGCCCAGACGTTGGCGTCGAAGCCGTAGCGGCCTTCGCTCTTCACGGCGATGGAGTGGATCGCGCCGGGCGTGACGAGCGAGCGCACGTGATCGACGAGGGCGTTGGCGGCGGAGGCGGCGGAGGAGAGGCCGCGGGCGGCGATGATCGCGGCGCCGCGTTTGCCGACGGTCTCGCAGAACGGGCCCTGGAGCCACGCGGTGTCGGTGATGACGGAGGTCGCGGGCGCGCCGTTGATCGTGGCGTGCGCGAACGCGGGAAACATCGTCGGGCTGTGGTTGCCGTAAATGAAGATGTCTTTGACGGCGGTGAGATCGACGCCGGCTTTTTTCGCGAGCTGGGTCTGCGCGCGATTTTGGTCGAGGCGAACCATCGCAGTGAAGCGTTCGGCCGGGAGGCGTTTCGCCTGCGAGGCGGCGATCATGCAGTTCGTGTTGGCGGGATTGCCGACGACGCAGATGCGCGCATCGGCCGCGGCGACGGCGTCGATCACCTGGCCCTGGCCGATGAAAATCTTGCCGTTGTCCTTGAGCAGATCGGCGCGCTCCATGCCAGGGCCGCGGGGCTTGGCGCCGACGAGGAGGCACCAGTTGGCGTCCTTGAAGCCGACGGCGGGATCGGAGGTCTGGACGATGCCCTTGAGGAGCGGGAAGGCGCAGTCGTCGAGCTCCATGGCCACGCCGTTGAGCGCTTGGAGGGCTTTTTCCACGGGCGCCTCGATGAGTTGGAGGATGACCGGCTGGTCGGAGCCGAACATGGCGCCGGAGGCGATGCGGAAGAGGAGGGAGTAACCGATCTGGCCGGCGGCTCCGGTGACGGCGACGCGAATGGGGGATTTCATAGGAGGAAAAGGGGAAGGGTTTTTAGCCCACAGAACACGCGGAACACACGGAAGAAATTCGAAAAAATCTCCGGCTAGGCAAAACGCGGCGCGAGCGCCAAGTGGAGATCGCGGACGAGTTTCTCGGTGGTGGGCCAGTCGATGCAGCCGTCGGTGATGCTGACACCGTAGCGGAGATTTTCCTTCGGCACGGGGAAGGGCTGGCTGCCGGCGCCGAGGTTGCTCTCGACCATGGCGCCCATGATGGAGGTGTTGCCGGCGGAGATTTGCGCGAGGAGATCGCGCATGACCTCGGGCTGGAGCTCGGGTTTTTTCGCGGAGTTGTCGTGCGAGCAGTCGACGAGGATGGATTTCGGGAGGCCGGCCTTGGCGAGGATGGCTTCGGTCTGCGCGATGTGGGGCGCGGTGTAGTTGGGGCCGGCGGCGCCGCCGCGGAGGACGATGTGGCAGTTGGGATTGCCGCGCGTGACGATGGCGGAGGAGGCGCCGTCGAGGTTGATGCCGAGGAAAGTCTGCGGCTGGCCGGCGGCGCGGATGGCGTTGATGGCGGTCTGGAGGGAGCCGTCGGTGCCGTTCTTGAAACCGAGGGGCATCGAGAGGCCCGAGGCCATCTGGCGATGCGTCTGCGATTCGGTCGTGCGCGCGCCGATGGCACCCCAGCACACGAGGTCGGCGACGTATTGCGGCGTGATCGGATCGAGAAACTCGGTGGCGGTGGGCAGGCCGAGATCGAGCACGTCGCGGAGGAAACCGCGGCCAAGGCGCAGGCCGGCGGCGATGTCGTGCGAACCGTCGAGGTGTGGGTCCATCACGAGGCCTTTCCAGCCGACGGTGGTGCGGGGTTTCTCAAAATAAACCCGCATCACGATCATCACGCGGTCGGCGACCTCGCGGGAGAGCGCCGCGAGTCGGCGCGCGTAGTCGCGGCCCGCCTCAATATCGTGGATGGAACACGGGCCGACGATGAGGAGGAAACGTTTGTCGTCGGTGAAGATGAGCCGGTGAATCTCCTCGCGCGTGCGGGCGATGAAGTCGGCCTGGGCCTCGGTCTTGGGCAGCTCGGCGAGCAGCGCGGCGGGCGAGGGCAGGAGGCGCGTTTCGACGACATTGATGTCGGAGGTTTTCTGCATGAACCGCCGACTTTGGCGCGCGGCGCTCGCGGCGTGCAAGCTTCGGATCGGTCATTGCCGTTGACTCGCGGCACTTGGGCAAAAAAGTGGCCGGCCACTTACCCCTAAGTGGCCGGCCTTTGCTTTCTTAGTTACCCCAAAACTCCCCGCTAAGCGGGGAGAAGTGTTAAACTGACGCAGAGGAATACGGATGGACCGGTGCGCGTCAAGAAACCGTTTGGGAAATCTACAGTTTCTTTTTCAAACTATTCCGCTATGGCTGTTTACCCATCATGAATCTTGCAAGTGCCGCCGCCTTTTTCCGTTGGAAACCCGCCGCCTGGCTCCGGATCACGGGCGAGGATGCGGCGAGGTTCCTTCAGGGGCAGTTCTCCCAGGACCTCGGAAAGCTCGGCGCGGGCGAAGCCGTCTACGGGCTGTGGCTCAACGTGAAAGGAAAGGTGGTCGCGGATAGTTTTGTCCTGCGAAGTGCGACGCCGGCGCCGGAGTATTTTGTGGGCAGCTATTTCTCGGCGGCGGCCACGATTCGCGAACGGCTGGAGGCGTTCGTGATCGCGGATGATGTCTTCGTCGAGGACCTGACGGAGACGGTGGTGGGTGTTTCCCTGATTGGCGGGAAGGCGGGGTGGGG
>JBEANZ010000720.1:0-8884 GCA_041165185.1 Verrucomicrobiota bacterium
GGTGGCCGCGGTCGTCAAGGCGGCCCTGCTCCACGCCGTTGCGAACGCCGACACGATGCGGTTCCACGTGCAGGAGGCCGCCGTCCTTGAGCTGCCCGCGATTGAGCGTCGGCTGGGCAGCATCGCGGCCATCGCTCAGGTCGCGCCCCTGGCCGGCCTCCTCGGCACCGTGCTCGGCATGATCACGACCTTTGCGGCCTTTGAAAAAGACTATATGCCGGCGAGCGCCCTCGCGGCGGGCATGTGGCGCGCGCTGATCTGCGCGGCCGCCAGCCTGCTCCTCGCCATCCCGGCGCATCTCGCGCACCACTTCCTGCACGGCCGCGTGCGCGCGATCGTGCGCGACGTCGAGGCCGCCGCCAACGAGATCATGCGCTATCTGTTGACCGACGATCGCGGCGTCGGCGCGGCGCCGGCCACGACGGCGGAGGAGAAACCGTGATGACGCGCCCGCTCGACCTCGCCGGGCGGCTGCGCCCGGAGCCACGCAATCTCGACGCGCTGTTCTTCGTCAACGTCGGGCTGCTCGCGCTGTTCTTCGCGGTGTTCGGCTCGCGGTTCGTGCTCGCGCCGGGCCTGAAGCTCGACCTGCCGACGACCACCGGCGCCCGGGCGGTCGGGGTCGCCACCACCCACTATATTACCGTGATCGACTCCGGCACGATATACAGCGAACGCGGCCCGATCGGGTTGCGGGAGTTGCGCGGCTGGCTGGCCGCCGAGGCGAAAAAGACGACCCGGCCAACGCTCCTCGTCCGCGCGGGGGCCAACGTCAAGGTCGGCCTCCAGGCGGAAATCGCCAGCGCCGCGGCGGACGCCGGTTTCGGCATCGTCTGGGCCGCCGAAGACGCCGCGCGTCCCGGGGGAGGCCGTTGAGATGGCCGGAGCGCACGCGCGGTGGCATTGGGTGCTGGCAGCGGCGGGCGGCGTGGCGGGGCTCGTGGCCGTGCTGGCGTTGTTTCAGTCGCCGCGCCCGCCGATACGTCCGGAATCGGCGCAGCGCCCCGGCGTGCGCCTCGACCCCAGCCCGACCCTGCGGGACGAGGCCGCGTTTTTCGATCCGACGCCGATGTTCTTGCCGACGTCGCGCAACGCCTCCTCCCGTGTCGGAGATTCCGTCCAACGCGAGCCGACCGCGACGTTCCGCGACTACCCCGCCAAGCTGGGCTTCGGGTTGGGCGACGTCGGGGTCGATGCGCTCGCCCTCCCCAAATCCGTCCGACTCCCCCCCGGCCCCCCCACCGATCCCCGCCTCGCCTTGGCGGCGGACCCTCCCGGCTCCGTGGCGGCTGGAATCGGCCACGCGGATAGCACTACGACGGAATTGCCGGACCGGACGGGTTTCGTGGAAATCGTCGCGAGCGACAGCGGCAAGACGGTGTTCACCCGGCGGTTGGCTAAGGACACGCTGCCCGCCGGCCAGGACTGGTGGCAGCCGGTCGAGTTTCTCGCGGCGGTCGACGCCGCCGGGCTCGTCGGGCCCCTCGTCCAGACGGTCCGCTCCGGAGCCGACGAGGTGGATTCGCGTCTGCAAAACTACCTCGTCCGGACCCTGCGCGTCGGCGCGCGCCTGCCGCCCGGATATTATCGTATCAGCGTCGGTCCGTAGAAATTTCGGGTTTGGACGAATTTGCAGTTGACGGTGCGAAATGCCCTCAGCACGTTGGCCAGCTCTTTTCGTTTTTTGGCACAGCCTTGTTCTGCCCAGATAGCTCAGTTGGTAGAGCACCCCCTTGGTAAGGGGGAGGTCGTCGGTTCAAGTCCGATTCTGGGCTCCAGGTCAGGAAACAAAGGTCGTCGGCAGGCTTCGCCGACGTTAAGCGACGAGGCTCTTTTTCATCCAACCAAACCCACTAACGTCTCCACTCCATGGCTAAAGCAACATTCGAACGCACCAAACCGCACGTCAACGTCGGCACCATCGGTCACATCGACCACGGCAAGACGACCACGACCGCCGCCATTCTCGCCGTGCAAGCCCGCAAAGGCTTGGCCGAAGTGAAGGCCTACTCCGACATCGCCAAAGGCGGCACCGTGCGCGACGCCACTAAGACCGTCACCATTTCCGTGGCCCACGTCGAATACGAGACCACCAAGCGCCACTACGCGCACGTCGATTGCCCCGGCCACGCCGACTTCGTCAAGAACATGATCACCGGCGCCGCCCAAATGGACGGCGCGATCCTCGTCGTCTCGGCGGCCGACGGCCCGATGCCGCAGACCAAGGAACACGTCCTCCTCGCCCGCCAAGTCGGCGTGCCGAAGATCGTCGTTTTCCTCAACAAGGTCGACCTCATCGACGACCCGGACCTCCTTGAGCTCGTCGAGGAAGAAATCCGCGACCTCCTCACCAAGTATCAGTTCGACGGCAAGGGCACCAAGATCGTCCGCGGGTCCGCCACGGCTGGCTTGGCTGGCACGCCCGAAGGCGAAAAGGCCTTCGCCGAGCTGATGGACGCCATCGACACCGAAATCGCCGAGCCCGTCCGCGAGATGGACAAACCCTTCCTGATGTCCGTCGAAGACGTCTTCTCGATCACCGGCCGCGGCACCGTGGCCACGGGCCGCATTGAACGCGGCGTCGTCAACGTCAACGACACCCTCGAAATCGTCGGCCTCAAGGACACCGCGACCACCGTCTGCACGGGCGTCGAAATGTTCCGCAAGCTCCTCAGCACCGGTCAGGCTGGCGACAACGTCGGCATCCTCCTACGCGGTGTTGAAAAAGACGGCATCGAGCGCGGCCAATGCTTGGCCAAGCCGAAGTCGATCACCCCGCACAAGAAGGCGAAAGCCGAAATCTACGTCCTCTCCAAGGACGAAGGTGGGCGCCACACGCCGTTCTTCAACGGCTACCGCCCGCAATTCTACTTCCGCACGACCGATGTAACGGGCGTCGTCAACCTCCCGAAGGGCGTCGAGATGATCATGCCGGGCGACAATATCGCCGTCGAAATCGATCTCATCGCGCCCATCGCGATGGAGACGACCCAGAAGTTCGCCATCCGCGAAGGCGGTCGCACCATCGGGGCCGGTCGTATCTCGGCGATCATCGAATAATCGGTCGCTTTCCTCCTTCCGCCGACCTCGCCGAGGTTCCTTTTGGGGACCTCGGCTGCGTCGTCTAAATGACCACTTACAGGGGTGTAGCTCAATTGGTAGAGTAGCGGTCTCCAAAACCGTTGGTTGGGGGTTCGATTCCCTCCGCCCCTGCCACTTTCCAAAATATAGCCCATGAAAAACCCGTTCGGCAACATCCGCGTCTTCGTGCGCGAAATCTGGGACGAGTTGTTGAAATGCAGCTGGCCGACCCGCACGGAGCTGCGCGATTCCACCCTCGTGGTCATCGTCGCGGCGGTCATTCTCGGGCTGTTCACCAGCATCAGCGATTTTTCGCTCTATCAGGTCGTCGACCTGTTCACCTCCTGGGTCAGCTGACGCCCCGCCATGCCCGCCCAAACGATCGCGCCCGCCGGCGCCCAGTGGTTCGCCTTGCACACCCTCTCCGGTCAGGAGAACAAGGTGAAACTCTACATCGAGAAATTTAAGCGGGCCGAAGAGCTCGACGAGTTTATCTTCGAAATCCTGCTGCCGACGGAGGTCGTTTCTGAGGTCAAAGGCGGTAAGAAGTCGACGAAAGTCCGGAAACTCTATCCGGGCTATGTGTTCGTCCAGATGCGCCTCTACGACGAAGAGTCGAAGGTCATCAACAAGCCGTGGTATTTCGTCAAGGAGGTCGCCGGCGTCATCGGCTTCGTCGGCGGCGATCGGCCGGCGGCCCTGCGGCAAAAGGAAGTCGACGAAATCTACGCCCGCATCGAGGCCGCCAACGGCAAGGAAGTCCCGAAGATCCAATACGCCGTCGGCGAGGACGTGAAGATCACCGACGGCGCGTTTGCGTCGCTCACCGGCCGCATCGACGAAATCGATCCAGAACGCGGCAAGTTGAAAGTCTCCGTCTCCATCTTCGGCCGCTTCACGCCCGTTGAGCTCGAATACTGGCAGATCCAGCGTTCCACCGAATAAGCAGCCCTCCCAACACCTTTTCCAACATGGCCAAGAAGATCCAAGGTTACATTCGTCTCCAATTGCCCGCCGGCGCCGCGAACCCCGCGCCGCCCGTCGGTCCTGCGCTCGGCGCCCAGGGCGTCAATATTATGGCGTTCTGCAAGGACTTCAACGCCCGCACCAAGGACCAGAACGGCATGATCCTGCCGGTGGTCATCACGGTGTTCACGGACAAGAGCTTCACGTTCATCCTGAAGTCCCCGCCCGCCTCCGTCCTCCTGAAGAAGGCCGCGAATATCGCCAGCGGCTCCGCCAAGCCCAATCAGGACAAGGTCGGGAAGGTGAACAAAAAGCAGCTCGCCGAAATTTGGAAGATCAAGAAGGCCGACATGAATGCCAAGGACGAGGCCGCTGGCATCAAGATCATCGCCGGCACCGCCCGCAACATGGGCATCGAGGTCGTCGACTAATTTTCAATTTGTAGGCGACGGGCTTCCTCGCGCTTCCGGCGCGGGCGGGCGGGTCATCTACGAACCAACACCAACCCAAACTCATCGCGGGAGTCCCCTCCGGGACGCTTGCACCGCACGGAGTCCACATGGCCAAGAAACAAAGCAAACGCTACCGCAACGCGGTGAAGGTCGCTGACCTCGCCCAGGAATACCCGCTGAAAGACGCGGTCGATATTCTCGCCAAATTCCCGAGGACGAAGTTCGACGAGACCGTCGAGCTCTCGTTCCGCCTCGGCGTCGACGCCACCTCGGGCGAACAAAACGTCCGCGGCACCACGCCGCTCCCGAACGGCTCCGGCAAGAAAGTCCGCATTCTCGTCTTCACCGACGATGCCGCCAAGGCGCTCGCCGCCGGTGCGGATTTCGCCGGTTTGCAGGACATGATGGCCAAGGTCAACGCCGGCTGGCTCGACTTCGACGTCGCGATCGCGACCAACGAGGCCATGAAGACCGTCCGCTCCCTCGCCCGCGTGCTCGGCCCCAAGGGCCTGATGCCCAATCCGAAGGCCGGCACCGTCACCGACGACATCCCCGGCGGGATCAAGGCCGTCAAGGCCGGCCGCGTGGAGTTCAAGATGGACAAGACCGCCAATATTGGCATCGGCGTCGGCAAGCGTTCGTTCACCGCCGCGCAGATTCTGGAAAACGCCGCCGTCGTCCTCGAGGCCGTTGGCAAGTCCAAGCCGGCCACCTTCAAGGGCAGCCAGTTCATCAGGTCGGTCCACCTCTCGTCGAGCATGAGCCCGGCGGTGAAGATCGCGTCCACCGAATTCAGCAAATACTAACAGGAGCCCGACCATGAGAGCCGAAAAAAAATTCCTCATCACCGAGGTCGAGACTCACCTCAAGAAGTCCGACTACGTCATCCTCGCCAACTTCGCGAAAGTCACCGTCGCCGACGCCGCCGAGCTGCGCAAGCGCCTCGACGCCGAGAAGGCGGAGTTCCACGTTGTCAAGAACAGCTCCCTGCGCGTCGCCGCCAAGGCCCTCGGTCTTCCCGAGTTTGAAGGCGCCCTCGCCGGCCCGACCGCCGTCATCGTCGGCGGAAAAAACTCCGCCGGTGTCGCGAAGATCCTCAAGAAATTCGTCGAGGAGAAACAGAAGCTCGAGATCAAGGTCGGCGTGCTCGACAAGAAGCTGTTCTCCGCCGCCGACCTCGCGAAGATCGCCGACCTGCCCCCGTTCGATTCCTTGCGCTCGCAGCTGCTCGGGCTCCTCAAGAGCAACGCCGCCGCGTTCGTCCGCGTCCTCGATGCGAAAGTCAAAAAGGAGTCGCCCGCCGCTCCGGCCGCCTGAACGTCAAGCCTTCCACGCTAATTCAAACACTTTCTTCCGGCGCAAGCCGGGGAATCAACCAATCCATCGCGGCTGGCTAGGGGATACGTCCCTTAAACGCGTTTCACTTCCCGAAACCGCTAGCCCGCCCAAGGAGCAGTCATCATGAGCAACATCACCAAAGACCAAGTTATCGAGTGGTTGTCCGCGCAGCCCGTTCTCGAGCTCGCCGCCCTCGTCAAAGACCTCGAAGGCAAGTGGGGCGTATCCGCCGCCGCCGCCGCCGGTCCCGCCGCCGGCCCTGCCGCCGGTCCCGCCGCGCCTGCGGCCGAGGCGCAGACCGAGTTTACCGTCATCCTCAAGGAGGCCGGCGCAAACAAGATCGGCGTCATCAAGGAAGTCCGTGCCATCACGGGTCTCGGCCTCAAGGAAGCCAAAGACCTCGTCGAAGGCGCCCCGAAGCCCGTCAAGGAGAACGCTCCGAAGGCCGAAGCCGAGGACATCAAGAAGAAGCTCGAGGCCGCCGGCGCCAAGGTCGAGCTCAAGTAAGCACCGCGAAGCTTGGCGGATTTTTTCGCACAACTTCGTTTCCCTTCGAGGCAGGCCGTGCCCGTGCGCGGCCTGTCCTTTGCCATTTTCCAACCCGTTCTTTTGTCCGTTTTCCGCGCCGCGCGCTGAGCGTGGCGCCCCGCCCTTTTCGCCCTCCAATCCTCACCGGGAACTCCCATGGCCGACCGTAATCACACCGACCGCGTAAACTTTGGCAAACTGCGCGAAGTCATCCAGCCGCCCAACCTCATCGAGATTCAGATCACGTCGTATCTCGACTTCCTGCAGAAGGGCGTGCCCGACAAGCAGCGCAAGCCTCAGGGCCTAGAGGCGGTGTTCCGCGAGGTGTTCCCGATCCTCAGCTACGACGAGCGCCTTACGCTCGAATACGTCTCCTACAATCTTGGCGACGCCAAGAACACCGAGCTTGAGTGCCTCCGCGAGGGCATCACCTACTCCGTCCCGCTCTACGTGAAGCTCCGCCTCCGCGAGGAGGATTTCATCAAGGACGAGGACATCTACATGGGTGAAATCCCTATGGTGACCGAGCGTGGCTCCTTCATTGTCAACGGCGCCGAGCGCGTCGTCGTCTCGCAGCTCCATCGTTCCCCCGGCATCGCGTTCGAAGTCACCCCGCACCCGAACGGCAAGCCCCTCCATTCCTTCCGCATCATCCCCGACCGCGGCACCTGGCTTGAGGTCCAGTTTGACAACAACGACCTCCTCTACGTCTACCTCGACCGCCGCCGCCGCCGCCGGAAATTCCTCATCACCACCCTCCTCCGCGCCATCGGATTCAGCTCGGACATCGATCTCCTCAATCTCTTCTACGACATCAAGGACCTTAAGGTCGCCAAGGCCCTCGACATGGAAAACGTGTCGACCCTCGTCCTCGTCGAGGACGCCATCGACGCGCAAAAAGGCGTCGTCCTCGCCCGCGCCTTTGAGCCGCTGACCAAAGCCATCGTCCGCACCTTCGAGAAGCACGACATCACCACCCTCCGCGTCATCGACACCTCGATCGACGAGGGCGCCATCATCCGCGCGCTGAAAAAAGATCCGACCCGCAACGAAGAGGAAGCCCTCAAGGAAATCTACAAGCGCCTCCGCCCCGGCGAGCCGCCCACCACCGCCAACGCCAAGGCCCTCCTCAAGCGCCTGTTTTTCGACCCCAAGCGCTACGACCTCGGCCGCGTCGGCCGTTACAAGGTCAACCAGAAGCTCGGCCTCAAGGCCGGACTCGAACAGCGCATCCTCGAGAGCGCCGACATCGTCGCCGCCACAAAATATCTCGTCCGCCTCAAGCGCGGCGTCGGCGTCGTCGACGACATCGATCACCTCGGCTCCCGCCGCGTCCGCACCGTCGGCGAGTTGCTCGCCAACCAGTGCCGCGTCGGCCTCAGCCGCACCGAGCGCCTCGTTCGCGAGCGCATGACGATGTATGACCAGAGCGTCGACTCGATCACGCCGCAAAAGCTGATCAACCCGAAGGCGCTGACGACCGTCATCCGCGACTTCTTCGCGCGCAGCCAGCTCTCACAGTTCATGGATCAGATCAACCCGCTCGCCGAGGTCACGCACAAGCGCCGCCTCTCCGCGCTCGGGCCGGGCGGTCTTAACCGCGAACGCGCTGGCTTCGAAGTCCGCGACGTCCATCCGTCGCACTACGGTCGCATCTGCCCCATCGAGACGCCCGAAGGTCCAAACATCGGCCTCATCAACTCGCTCTCGACCTACGCTCGCGTGAACGAGTTCGGCTTCATCGAGACGCCCTACCGCGTCGCGAAAGACGGCCGCGTCACCGATAAGATCGAATACCTCACCGCCGATCAAGAAGAGGGCAAGGTCATCGCCCAAGCCAACTCCGAGATCGACGACAAGAACCACTTCGTCGGCAAAGTCACCGTCCGTCAGGACGGCAACTTCCTCGAAGTCTCCGCCGGCGAAGTCCATCTCATGGACGTGTCGCCCAAGCAGGTCATCTCGATCGCTGCGGGCATGATTCCCTTCCTTGAGCACGACGACGCCAACCGCGCGCTCATGGGCGCCAACATGCAACGCCAAGGCGTCCCTCTCCTTCAGGCCGAGTCGCCCTTCGTCGGCACCGGCATCGAGGAACGCGTCGCCCGCGATTCCAAAATCGTCGTCGTCGCCGAGGAAGCGGGCATCGTCGCCTCCGTCGACGCCACCCGCATCGTCGTCACCAAGGACGGCGAACTCCCCCGCGCGCTCAAAAACGATCCGAAGAACAGCACCTACGTTTACGAGCTGCGGAAGTTCATGCGCTCAAACGCCGGCACGTGCTTCAACCAAAAGCCCATCGTCAAGCAGGGCCAGAAGATCAAGGCGGGCCAGATCATCGCCGACGGTCCCTCGACCGATATGGGCGAGATGGCCCTCGGCCGCAACGTGCTCGTCGCGTTCATGCCGTGGAACGGTTACAACTTCGAAGACGCCATTCTCATCTCCGAGAAGTGCCTCCGCGAAGACATCTTCACCTCGATCCACATCCAGGAATTCGAGGTCACCGCGCGCGACAC
>JBEANZ010000721.1:0-6446 GCA_041165185.1 Verrucomicrobiota bacterium
CCGAAGCTCGCCGAGCTGAATGGTCAGCCGGTCCCGGAATCGTTGATCGAGGGCAAGCGCTTCGCCTTCATGAGCACCAGCCATGGGACGAAGCTGCTCGGCTCGCGGCGGACGTTTGCGCAGCACGGCAAGAGCGGCGCGTGGGTGTCGGACCTCATGCCGCACACGGCGAAAATCGTCGACGACATCACCATCGTGAAATCCTGCGCCGCCGAGCTTTTCAATCACGCGCCGGCGAAACTGTTCATGAACACCGGCTCGGGCCAGTTCGGCCGCCCGAGCATGGGCGCGTGGGTCACTTATGGACTCGGCAGCGAGTCGCAGGATCTGCCCGGTTTCGTCGTCTTGCAGTCCGGCCCACGTGGCCCGCGCGGCGGCGGCGTGAACTGGGGCAGTGGTTTTCTACCCACGACGTATCAAGGTGTGCCCCTCCGCGGCAGTGGCGATCCGATCCTCAACCTCACGAATCCTACGGGCGTCACCGCCGGCCGCCAACGCCAAGCCCTCGACGCGATCCGCGACCTCAACGTCGCCCGCGCCGTCGAGACCGGTGACCCCGAGATCACCACGCGCATCGCCTCCTACGAGATGGCCAGCCGTATGCAGGCCAGCGCGCCCGAACTCATCGACCTCAGCCAGGAATCCGCAGCCACGCTGAAACTCTACGGCATTGAAAAAAACGCGCCGTCCTTCGCCCGCAACTGCCTCCTCGCCCGCCGCCTCGTCGAGCGCGGCACACGTTTCGTGCAGCTCTATCACACCAACTGGGACAGCCACGGCGGCCCCGGTGAAAATCTCCAGAGCGACTTCGAGAAACGCTGCCACGAAGTCGACCAAGGCCAGGCCGCGCTCGTGCAGGACCTCAAGCAACGCGGCCTCCTCAAGGATACCCTCGTGATTTGGGGCGGCGAATTCGGCCGCACGCCGATGGGCGAAAACCGCGACACCACCGGCCGCAACCACCACATCGACGCGTTTACGATGTGGTTCGCCGGCGGCGGCACGAAGCCCGGCGTGACGATCGGCGAGACCGACGAACTCGGCTTCAACTCCGTCGCCGACCGCGCGCACGTCCACGACCTCCACGCGACGATGCTCCACCTCCTCGGCGTGGATCACACGAAGCTCACGTTCCGCTTCCAAGGCCGCGACTTCCGCCTCACCGACGTGCACGGCAAGCTGCTGAAGCCGCTGCTCGCGTAGTAGTCGTGGACGAGGCGTCCCGCCTCGTGTTTTCCGAAAACCCCACCGCCCCCGCCCGCCCCACCCGGGCCGGCCGACTCCCACTTTTCCGCCGCCTGCGTGCGGTCGGCCAGTGCTCGTAGGCGGCGGCAGGAGTGCCGCCGATCCGGATCGGCGGCACCGCTGCCGCCGCCCTCCACCGGACGAATGAGCCAGCCGCCCATGCGCCCGCGCGCCGCCCGCGGAAAAAATTGTTTTACCCCGCGCGCCGCGTGGCGTCTCGTGTCGCTCCGCCCCATGATCCGCCGTCTCCCCCGCGCCGCCCTCGCCGCGATCTCGTTCGTCGCGTTCGCCGTCCCTCTCGCCACCACCGTCCGCGCCGCCGCCGCTCCCGCCCGCGCCGCCGCGCCGGCCGCGCCGGCCGCGCCGGCCACGCCGCGCCTCTCGTTCAACGACCACATCCAACCGATCCTCTCGGAAAACTGTTTCGCGTGCCACGGGCCCGACTCGGGTTCGCGCAAGGCCGGGCTGCGGCTCGACCACGCGGAGTTCGCGACCGCGCCGCATGAGAAAAGCGGCCCCGCGATCATCCCGGGCAAACCCGACGAGAGCCCGCTCGTCCGGCGCGTGGAGTCGACGCAGGAAAAGGAAATCATGCCGCCGCCCGAGGCGCACAAGACCCTCGCGCCCGCCGAAATCGCGCTCCTCCGCCGCTGGGTCGCCGAGGGCGCGAAGTATGAACCGCACTGGGCGTTCCTCACGCCGACGCTGCCGCCCATCCCGAAAATCGAAAATCCAAAGTCGAAAATCGAAAATCCCCTCGACGCCTTCGTCCGCGCCAAACTCGCCGCCGCCAATCTCACGCCCTCCCCCGAAGCCGACCCCCGCACGCTCCTCCGCCGCGTCACGCTCGATCTCACCGGCCTCCCGCCGACGCCCGCCGAGGTGGACGCGTTTCTCGCCGACCGCGCCCCCGGCGCCTACGAGCGCGTCGTCGATCGCCTGCTCGCGAGCCCGCGGTTCGGCGAGCACCGCGCGCGCTACTGGCTCGACTACGTGCGCTACGCCGACACGCACGGCATCCACTTCGACAACTACCGCGCCATCTGGCCGTATCGCGACTACGTCATCCGCGCGTTCAACGCCAACACGCCCTTCGATCAATTCGTGCGCGAGCAACTCGCCGGCGATTTGTTGCCCGCGAAAAATTTCGACCAGCTCGCCGCCACCGGCCTCATGCGCTGCAACCTCACCACCAACGAGGGCGGCACGATCCCCGAGGAGACCTTCGTCAACCAGACCCGCGATCGCGTCGAGGCGTTTGGGCTCACGTTTCTCGGGCTCACGACGGGCTGCGCGGCGTGTCACGACCACAAGTTCGACCCGATCAAGCAGCGCGATTTCCACGGGCTCGCGGCGTTTCTCGGCAACACCGCCGACAAACCCTGGGACCTCAACATCGCCGAGCCCGGCCCCGTCGTGCGCCTGCCGAAGGAGGAAACGCGCGCGAGCGCCGAGGCCGTCCTCGCGCAGCGCGGCGCGTTGCAGGAGAAACTCGACGCCCGCCGCGCACGCGGCCGCGAACTCCTCGCCGCGTGGCTCGCCACCGGCAAGACGCCGAAGCCCGTCGCGCCGACCGCCCTCGAACTCCGCCTGCGCCTCGATGAGGGCCAGGGCGACGTCGTGAAAAACTCCGCGCCCGGCGCGAAGCTCGCCGCGTTCAAGGCCGACACCAACCCGCTCGTCTGGGGCGAGAACACCTTCCTCTGGCCCTCGATGCGCATGGATATTTTCACGCGCCTCCCGCTCGGCGATCTCGGCGACGTGGATGCCGGCGACAAATTTTCCGCCGGCGGCTGGATCATGCTCCGCGCGAAACCCGGCGGCGGTGCGCGCACCGGCACGGGCAGCGGCGCGCTCCTCGCGCGCATGGGCGACGCCAAACGCCGCGGCGGCGCCGGCTGGGAAATTTACCAGGAGAACAACCTCCTCACGATCAACCTCGTCCCCGCGCCCGACGAGCCCGCCGCCGAAACCGCCGCCGCCTCCGCTCCCACTTCTCCCATTCCTCTCCTCACTCCCACCGGGCCCACGCCGCCCGCCGCGCCGAAAGCCGCCGCGAAAAAAGCCGCGCGCGCCGCGAGCCTCCGCGCCGCCCCCGCCGCCCCGCCGAAACGCGGCCTCTCCCTCGTCACGCGCAACCCCATCCTGCGCGACGAGTGGCTCCACGTGTTTTTCACCTACGACGGCACACGCTCCGCGAAAGGCCTGAAACTCTACCTCAACGGCAAACTCGCCGAGACCGACGTGAAGCTCGACACGCTCACCGCCAAGGACTCCCTCCGCACCGACGCCACGCTGCACCTCGGCCGCCGCGATGATTTCGAGCCGATGCGCGAAACGCGTTTCCAAGACGTGCGTTTCTACCGCCGCGCGCTCGCCGCCGACGAAGTGGCGCGCCTCCAGTTCGAGGACCTCGCCGCCGAAATCGTCGCGCGCCAGCCCGACCCCGCGAAGTGGACGAGCGACGAACACTTCATCGTGACCGACCGTTTCTTCCTCGGCGAAACCGATCCCGAGACGAAGCGACTCGCCGCCGCCGTCGCCGCGCACGACGAGGCGTTTGCCGCGCTCACGAAAGACGGCGACGCCTCGCTCATCGCGCTCGAGAAGCCGCAGCCCGCGTATTCGGACATCCTCAAGCGCGGCGACTACTACGCGCGCGGCGAGCGCGTCGGCCCGAGCACGCCGGGCTTTTTGCCGCCGCTGCCCGCCGGTGCGCCGCTCAACCGCCGCGGCCTCGCGGACTGGTTGCTCGCCGCCGAGCAGCCGCTCTTCGCGCGCGTCGCGGTCAACCGCATGTGGCAGGAAGTGTTTGGCCGCGGCCTCGTCGAGACGGCCGGCGACTTCGGCGTGATGGGCGCGAAGCCCTCGCACCCCGAGTTGCTCGACTGGCTCGCCGTGAGTTTTCGCACCGACGGCTGGGACGTGAAAAAACTTTTCCGCCTGCTCGTCACCTCCGCGACCTACCGCCAATCCGCCGCCGCCACCCCCGATCGCCTCGCCGCCGATCCGACGAACAAGCTCCTCTCGCGCGGCCCGCGTTTCCGCATAGACGGCGAGATGCTGCGCGACAGCGCGCTCGCCGCCTCGGGCCTGCTCGTCGAAAAACTCGGCGGCCCATCCGTGAAACCCTACCAGCCCGCCGGCATCTGGGAGGAAGTCGCGATGCCCGAATCCAACACGAAAATCTACGTGCCCGACAAGGGCGCCAACCTCTACCGCCGCAGCCTCTACACGTTTTGGAAACGCGGCTCGATGCCGCCCGCGATGGAGACGTTCGACGCCACCTCGCGCGAAGTCGTCTGCACGCGCCGCACCCGCAGCAACACCCCGCTGCAAGCCTTCGTCACGATGAACGACCCGCAGTGGGTCGAGGCCGCGCGCCACCTCGCCACGCGCGCCGTCCACGCCGACGCCACGCGCGCGGGCCGCTTGAATTTCCTCGCGCTCACCACGCTCGGCCGCCCGCTCGCGCCGCGCGAAACCACGCTCCTCAACGTGACCGCGGAAAAATTCCGCGCCCACTTCGCCGCCGACGCCTCCGCCGCAAAATCCCTCCTCGCCGTCGGCGACTCCCCCGCCGACGCCACCCTCCCCCCCGCCGAACTCGCCGAGTGGTCCATGATCGCGAGCCAGTTCCTCAACCTCGACGAATTCCTCACCAAGTAGGGCAGGGTCTCCGACCCGCCCTCGGAATCGCTTTCCAACTCCCACCTTCCCTTTCGGCTTCCACCCGCAACAGGGCGTGTCACAGACCCCGCCCTACTTCAAACCTCGCGAATCACGTGCCCTCCCCCGCTCCCCACCTCTGCTCCGACCACGGCGGCGAATCACCCTCCGTCCTCGACCTCCCGCACGTCCCCGCCGGCCTGAAACGCGAGTGGCTCGCCCTCGAGACGCGCCGCCATTTCCTCGGTCGCGGCACCAAGGCCCTCGCGTGGGCCGGCCTCGCCTCGATCCTCGGCCGCTCCGCGCCGCACCTCCTCGCGCAACCCGCCGCCGCGCCCGATCTGCGGCCGCACTTCGCGCCCAAGGCCAAGCGCGCGATCTACCTCTTCATGGCCGGCGCGCCCTCGCAGTTCGAGACGTGGGACTACAAGCCGAAGCTCGCCGCGCTCTTCGACAAGGATCTCCCCGAGTCCGTGCGCGGCGGCCAGACGCTCACCGGCATGACCGCGAGCCAGACGCGCCTCCCGATCGCGCCGAGCCGTTATCAATTTTCGCAGCAGGGCAAAGCCGGCCACTGGATCTCGGAACTGTTTCCCCACACCGGCAAAGTCGCCGACGAACTCTGCGTGATCAAATCGCTCTACACCGAAGCGATTAACCACGAGCCCGCCATCCTCTCGATGACGACCGGCAACATGTTTCCCGGCAAACCCTCCCTCGGCGCGTGGCTCTCCTACGGTCTCGGCGCGATCAACGACGAGTTGCCCACCTTCGTCGTGATGACCTCGAAGATGCCGATTCGCACCAACGTCCAGAATCTCTCCAACCGCCTCTGGTCCTCCGGCTTCCTCTCGCCCGAACACGCCGCCGTCGCCCTCCGCTCCGGTGGCGAACCCGTGCTCTACCTCCAGGACCCGAAGGGCGTGAGCCGCGACGTGCGCCGCGCCGTGATCGACGGCGTCAACGATCTCAACCGCCAGCTCTACGAACGTGTCGGCGATCCCGAGATCAACGCGCGCATCGCCCAATACGAGATGGCGTTTCGCATGCAGACCTCCGTGCCCGAGCTCACCGATTTTTCCGACGAGCCAGCCTCGACCTGGGACCTCTACGGCCCGCTCGCCAAGGAGCCCGGCACCTACGCCTACAACTGCCTCATGGCCCGCCGCCTCGCCGAACGCGGCGTGCGGTTTTCGCAGGTCTTCCTCCGCACGTGGGACCAACACAGCAACCTGCCGAAAAATCTCGGCGCGATGTGCGAAGAATCCGATCGCCCGACGGCCGGCCTCATCGCCGATCTCAAGCAACGCGGCATGCTCGACGACACGCTCGTCATTTGGGGCGGGGAGTTTGGCCGCACCGTCTACTCGCAGGGCACGCTTACGCCGACGAATTACGGCCGCGATCACCACCCGCGCTGCTTCAGCATGTGGATGGCCGGCGGCGGCGTGAAGCCCGGCCTCGCCTATGGCGAGACGGATGATTTCTCCTACAATATCGTGAAGAACCCGGTGCACATCCGCGATCTCCAC
>JBEANZ010000722.1:0-5320 GCA_041165185.1 Verrucomicrobiota bacterium
TCTTCGCGAGCTCGGCGAGGCGTTTGCGGTGGAGCGGGTAGAGCTGCTCGATGCGCACGAGCGCGACGTCGGTGAGCTTCTGCTTCGCGCGGTAATCGGCGAGGTCGTAGTAGACTTTGCCGGAGCAGAGGATGAGGCGCTGCGCGGGCTTCGCGGCATCGAACTCGGCGTCGTCGATGATTTCCTGAAATGACCCGGTCGTGAGATCGGCGAGGCGCGAGACGGCGGCGGGATGGCGCAGGAGGGATTTGGGCGACATCACGATGAGCGGCTTCTTTACGTCGCGCTTCACCTGACGGCGGAGGGCGTGGAAGAAATTCGCGGGCGTCGTGATGTTGGCGACCTGGATGTTGTCTTCGGCGCAGAGCTGGAGAAAACGCTCGAGGCGCGCGGAGCTGTGCTCGGGCCCCTGGCCTTCGTAGCCGTGCGGGAGGAGGAGCACGATGCCACTGGTGCGTTGCCACTTCGATTCGCCGGCGGCGAGGAACTGGTCGATGACGACCTGCGCGCCGTTGGCGAAGTCGCCGAACTGCGCCTCCCAGATGCAGAGCATGGTCGGGAAATCGAGCGAGTAGCCGTAGTCGAAGCCGAGCACGGCGGCCTCGGAGAGGAGCGAGTTGTAAACGCAGAAACGCCCCTGCGAGGCGGCGAGATTTTTCAGCGGCGCGTAGGTCGCGTTGGTCTCCATGTCGTGGAGGACGGCGTGGCGGTGGCTGAACGTGCCGCGTTCGCAGTCCTGGCCGCTGAGGCGAATCGGGACGCCCTCGACGCAGAGCGTGCCAAACGCGAGCGCCTCCGCGAAGCCCCAGTCGATCGGGCCGCCGGCGGCGTGCGCGGTGGCGCGGGCGTCGAGGAAGCGTTTGATTTTCGGATTCGGTTTGAAGTTCGCCGGGACGGTCGTGAGACCACGCGCGACCTGATCGATTAACTCGGCGCTGACGCCGGTCGCGACGGCGCGGAAATGGAAATCCGGTTGGAAGACGGCGGTGGAGCCCTCGAATTTTTTCGTCTCGGTGGCGGCGGCGCGCTTGGCGGATTTCGCGGACTCGCTGGCCTTGGCCATCTCGAGATTTTTTTCCAGCGCGTCGGAATACTCGGCGCGGATCGCGTCGGCCTTCGGCTCGGTGATCGTGCCCTCGGCGACGAGCTTGCGCGTGAGCACGACGGAAACCTGCGGATGCGCGGCGATTTTCTTGTAGAGCAGCGGCTGCGTGAACGCGGGCTCGTCGGTCTCGTTGTGGCCGTGCTTGCGGTAGCAGACCATGTCGATGACGACGTCGCGGCCGAACTTCACGCGGAACTCCAACGCGAGGCGCGCGACGTGGCACACGGCCTCGGGGTCGTCGCCGTTCACGTGGAAAATCGGCGCCTCGATCATCTTGGCGACGTCGGTGCAGTAGGGCGTGGAGCGGGAGTCGCGCGGGTCGGTGGTGAAACCGATCTGGTTGTTGACGACGATGTGAACGGTGCCGCCGGTGGTGTAGCCGGGGAGCTGGCTCATGTTGAGCGTCTCGGCGACGATGCCCTGGCCGGCAAACGCGGCGTCGCCGTGGATGAGGAGCGGGAGCACGCGATGGCGCGCATCGATGGCGCCGCGCGCGCGCTGGCGGGCGCGGGCCTTGCCCTCGACGACGGGATTCACGATCTCGAGGTGCGAGGGATTCGCGGCGAGGCGGACCTCGACTTTTTTCCCCGACGCGGTCTCGAGGATTGCCTCGTAGCCGAGGTGGTATTTCACGTCGCCGTCGCCGCCGACGGTTTCCGGGATGTAGTTTTCGGAGAACTGCTCGAACAGGACGTCGAAGTGCTTGCGCATGACGCTCGTGAGGATGTTGAGCCGGCCGCGGTGGGCCATGCCCATGACGACTTCCTCGACGCCGAGCTTCGGGCAAAACTCGATGATCGAGTCGACGGCGGCGACCATCGTCTCGCCGCCCTCGAGGGAGAAACGTTTTTGCCCGACGTATTTGGTGTGGAGGAAACGCTCGAAGAGCTCGGCCTTGTGGACGCGGCGGAGGATGCGGATTTTCTCGGCCTTGGCGAAGTCGGGCTGGTTGCGCGTGCTCTCGAGTTTTTCCTGGAGCCAGCGGCGCACGTCGACGTCCTGGATGTGAGTGTATTCGACGCCGATGTGATCGCAGTAGGTGGTGCGCAACGCGATGAGGATGTCGCGGAGCTTCATCTGGCCGCCGCCGAGGTAGGTGCCGATGTCGAAGGACGTGTCGAGGTCGGCGTCGGCGAGGCTGAAGTGGGCGAGCGCGAGCTTGGGATTGGGCGCGGGCGGCTCGCCGAGCGGATCGAGGTGTGCCTCTGTGTGGCCGAGCGCGCGGTAGGTGTTGATGAGATGGTGGACGTGCGACTGCTGGAGGCTGTCGATGATCGGCGCGGCGGCGGCGGGCGAAGCGGACGCGGCGAGCGCGGCGGCGGGAGTGGCGCCGTTGCTGCCGAGCGTGAAGCCCTGGAAAAACGCGCGCCACGTCGGGTCGACGGAGTCGGGATCGCGTTGCCACGCCTCGTAGGCGGACTCGATCACGGCGGCGTTGGCGGCGGTGGGCAGGGAGGTGGAGGAGTTGACGGAAGGCATGGTCGGGACCGCGCGCGAACGCGGCGTCGGCAGATTAGGAAAGATCAACGAAGCAGGCGGGCGGGTGGGACTCAAGCGCGGCGGGGACGGGATGCGGGATTGCAACGGGGCTTAAGGTCGGTAGCAGCGGGATTAGAAAACCCACCCACCAGGCGCATGGAAACCGAAATCAAGGCAACGCTCGTCACCCTGCTCGCCGCCATCAAGGCCGCCGACGGCGGCAGCGTGTTGACGGCGATGGAACGGCTCGACGCGAGCCTGGCGCGGGGGCGCGGCGAACTGCATCCGCAGCTCGTGCATTTTCTGGAGAACCGCAGCTACGCGAAGGCGCTGATGTTTCTCGGCGGCGAAACGAACATCCCGGTCGGCGCGTGCGGCGGGAGGGCGGGGAGGAAAGACTGAAGGACTGAAAGGCTGAAGGGCTGAAATTTCGAACGGCAGAAACACGACCATGGCGAATGACGGAAAAATTTCGACGAACGGTGGCGGGGCGCTCGGGCAAAATCCGTTTGGGGCGTTGAGCAGCGCAGGGCTGCCGGTCGCGCCGCAGGCGGTGCTCGCGCAGGCGGCGAAGGCGGGGGGCGGAGCAGGCACGGGGAAGGCCGGGGACGCATTGGGACGGAGGGCGGAGCCGGTCGCTACGCGGAATCGCGGGCGCGTGGACATCCGGCGCGAGACGGGAAATCGCGGCGGGAAAACCGTGACGGTGGTCGACGGCTTCGTGGGCATCGGCCTGCCGGAGAAGGAAACGCTCGCGAAAAAAATGCGCAACGCCTGCGGCTGCGGCGGCACCGTGAAAGACGGCGCGATCGAAATCCAGGGCGACCAGCGCGAGAAGATCGCGGCGATTTTGACGGAGGCGGGTTTCCGGCCGGTGTTTGCGGGCGGGTGAGGCGGGGCGGCGTGCGCGAAGACGCCAGTGGCAAGGCTTCGGAATCGAGATTGCGCGACGGTTTGGCGCGGCTACGGTGCGCCCATGTCGAGCATCCTTGAGTTGCCCACGGTGCGCCAGCGGGTGGCGCGCATTAGCGTCGAAAGCTACCACACGATGTCCGAGCTGCGATTGGTCGAGGAGCGCACGGAATTGTTGCGTGGTGCCATTGTCGAAAAAATGACCAAGACACCCCTGCACGTTTCCGTGGTCGAGCGGCTCTACGAGTTGTTCCGCGCCGCCGGTCGCCCCCGCCGCGTGGTCCGCAAGGAGCATCCGCTCACGCTAGCCGATTCCGAGCCGGAGCCCGACATCGCGGTCGTGGCCGGGGAGCCGAACGACTTCCGAAAATCGCATCCGCGCTCGGCGTTGCTGGTGGCGGAGGTCGTGGTGTCCTCGGAGGCGATTGATCGGGAGAAGGCCGGATTGTATGCGGAGGCGGGCGTCGCGGAATTCTGGCTGGTGCTGCCCGAGCGGGACACGATCGAGGTTTTCACGCTGCCCGCGGCAGGCAAATACACCAAGAAACGCGTCGTGCGGCGGGGAGAAAAACTAGCGACGAAAGCCCTGCCCGCATTCGACGTGAAGCCCGACGCGATCTTCGATTGAGCGACGGCTCACGCCGCCAATCCCGCCGTGAGCGCGAGGGCGGCTTTGGCGCGGTTGAGGACGTAAAGGTGGTAGCCGGGGGCGTCGTGCGCGAGGAGGTCGCGGATCTGATCGAGGGCCCAGTCCACGCCGATGATCTCGACCACCTCGGGGTTTTCGGCGGCGACTTCCAGGCGCGTGAGCAGTTTCGTCGGCAGCGCGGTGCCGCACATCGCGGTGAAGCGTTGGATCTGTTTCAACCCAAGCACCGGCATGATGCCGGGCACGATCGGCACCGAGATGCCGGCGGCGCGGCAGGTTTCGACGAAGCGGTAGTAAACGGCGTTGTCGAAAAACAACTGGGTCGTGATGAACGCCGCGCCGGCGTCGACTTTGCGTTTCAGGTTTTCGAGATCGATCGCGAGCGACGGGGCTTCGGGGTGTTTCTCGGGGTAGCCGCCGACGCCGAGGCAGAAGTCCGCGTGGCGCGCCTTCAGCAGTGCGACGAGGTCGCTGCCGTAGCGCAGGCCGTCCTTGTAGGGCGTAAACGTCGTCTCGCCCTTCGGCGGGTCGCCGCGGAGGGTCATGATATTGCGGAAACCGCCGGCGTGGATTTTGTCGGCGACCTCGCCGAGCTCGGCGCGGGTGTGGCCGACGCAGGTGAGGTGCGGCATGACGGTGAAGCCGAGCTCGGTTTTTAGGAGCGCGCTGACTTGCGCGGTGCGGTCGCGGGTGGTGCCGCCGGCGCCGTAGGTGACGGAAACGAAGTCCGGATTCATGCGGCGTAGCGCGGTGGCCGTGGCGCGGAGGGCCTCGACGCCGGCGTCGTCTTTGGGCGGAAAAAACTCGAGGGAGCGAAGCGGGCGGCCGTGGGCGAAGAGTTCGGAGATCGGGCGGTCGGGCGTCATGGTGCGGGGGGCGACGAAACGCGCGGGGGGCGGGGGCGTAAAGCGGCGAATGCGTCACGCGAGGGCGGGGGATGCGAGGATGCGAGTGATGGCGTGCGTGGGCGTGGAGGGGTGGGGGACGATCTCGGAACCGGCGGAAGCTGGGATTACGAACTACCGACCAGGGCACCGGCTGAATCCGGAACTACAAACTCCGACTCCCTGCTCGGACTGCGTTTCCGTGGGATTGAGAGCGCCCTCGTCGCGGGGTCGCACTTCGGGCTCGCGGGCGGGGGCGGGTTTGGGGCAGATGTGCGCGATGAAATTTGC
>JBEANZ010000723.1:0-2858 GCA_041165185.1 Verrucomicrobiota bacterium
CCCGAAACCACCCACTTGGCTTTGTTCAGCGTTTCCCTAGATGACTGAAGGACCCCATGAATTCCGCCATCCCAGCTACGCCGCCCCACGACGACCGCCTGCCTCTCTACCACCGCGTCCGCGACACGCTCGCGGCTGAGATTGCCGCGCACAAGTGGAAGCCCGAGGAGGCGCTGCCCACAGAGGCGGAGCTGGCGGCGAGCCACGACGTTTCGATTGGCACCATCCGCAAGGCGGTGGATTCGCTCGTCGCGGACGGCGTGCTCGAGCGCTTTCAGGGGAAAGGCACGTTTCTGCGGCGGCCGGATTTTCAGTCGTCGCTGTTTCGGTTCTTCCGCCACTTGAGCGCCGATGGCACGCCGCGCGTGCCCGAGAGCCGCATCTTGAAGCGCGAGGAGGCGTCGATGCCGGCGCCGGTCGCGGCGGCGATGAATCTCCCGGCGGATGCGCGCGCCATCCGGCTGCTGCGGCTGCGCTCGTTCGACACGAGGCCGCTGCTCATCGAGGAAATCTATCTGCCGCGCGATCGCTTCAAGCCACTGCTCAAGATCGACCCGCGGGAGTTCGGCGATCTGCTTTATCCGCTCTACGAGCAGTATTGCGGCGTGCTCGTCACCTCGGCGCGCGAGACGCTCAGTGCCGAGGCGGCGACTGTGCGCCACGCCAAGCTGCTCGAACTCGAGGCCGGCGCGCCGGTGATCGTGATCGAGCGCGTGGCACTCGGCTTGGATCGCCAGCCGCTCGAGTGGCGGCAGTCACGCGGCGCGGCGGATCAGTTTCGCTACCAGGTCGAGATTCGCTGAGCCGCCGCCCGCCCCCGCCCCATGTTTCTCTGGTATCGCGAAATCAACAAGACGGAGCGGCGCACCTTCTGGTCGTGCTTCGGCGGCTGGGCGCTGGACGCGCTCGACGTGCAGATGTTCAGCATCGCGCTGCCGGCGCTCATCGCGGCGTTCGCGCTCGACAAGGGGCAGGCGGGATTGATCGGCAGCGTCACGCTCGTGACGTCGGCCTTCGGCGGCTGGATTGCGGGCGCGCTGTCGGATCGCTACGGGCGCGTGCGGATTTTGCAGCTCACGATTCTGTGGTTTTCGGTGTTCACGTTTCTGTGCGCCTTCGCGCAGACGGCGACGCAGCTCTTCGTCTTGAAAGGGCTGCAAGGCCTCGGCTTCGGCGGCGAATGGGCCGCCGGCGCGGTGCTGATGGCGGAAATGATCCGGCCCGAGCATCGCGGCAAGGTGATGGCGACGGTGCAGAGCGCGTGGGCGGTCGGCTGGGGCGGTTCGGTGCTGATCTACACCGGGCTTTCCCACTGGCTACCGGCGGACGTCGCGTGGCGCGTGATGTTTGGCGTGGGGTTGTTGCCGGCGTTGTTTTTGATCTACGTGCGCCGCGCGCTTCCCGAGCCGGCGATTAGGGCCGCGACCGCGCAGCCGAAGGCCGGAAACGCCCTCGCGCTATTCGGAATTTTTTCGCCCTCGGTGCTGCGCCTGACGCTCGTGGGGTCGCTGCTCGGCGTCGGCGCGCATGGCGGCTACTACGCGCTGATGACGTGGCTGCCGACGTTTCTCAAAACGGAGCGCAAGCTCTCCGTCCTCGGCACCGGCGGGAATCTCGCGGTGATCATCGTCGCGTTTTGGTGCGGCTGCATCGCGAGCTCCCAACTGATCGACCGCATCGGGCGGCGGAGGAACATCACGATCTTCGCGGTGTGCTGCGTCGCGACCGTGCTGTGCTATCTCTTCCTGCCGCTGTCGAACGGCCAGATGCTCGTCCTCGGATTTCCGCTCGGGTTTTTCGCGGCAGGGATTCCGTCGAGCCTCGGCGCGCTGTTCAACGAACTCTACCCCGCCGGCATCCGCGGCACCGGCGTGGGCTTCTGCTACAATTTCGGCCGCATCGCGTCGGCCGCGTTTCCGTGGCTCGTCGGCCACATGAGCGAGTCGATGCCGCTGGGCCGCGCCATCGGGATCGATGCGGCGCTGGCCTACTCGCTCGTCGTCGTCGCGGTGCTGGCGCTGCCGGAGACGAAGGGCAAACGACTCGACACCGACGCGCCCGCGTCCGTGCCGGTGGCCGCGTGAACCCGTCGATGAATTTCCCCGCTCGGATGAACCGCCGCACTTTCCACCGCACGCTCGCCACGCTCGCCGGCGCGGCCGTGCTCCCGAAAAGTTTCTCCGCCACCAGCCGGCCCAATCCCTCGACTCCCCTCACTGCCGTGGACACGCACGCCCATATTTTCCAACGCAGCCTCACGTTCGCGCCGAATAGCCGCTACGTCCCCGATTACGATGCGACGGCCGCCGACTTCCTGCGGCTCCTCGACGCCCACGCGCTCTCGCACGGCGTCCTCGTGCAGCCGAGTTTTCTCGGGACCGACAACAGCTATCTCCTCGCGGCGCTGCGCGAGCACCCGGATCGGTTGCGCGGCGTGGTGGTCGTGGCGCCGACGATCGCGGTGTCTGAGCTGTGGGGATTTGACGCGGCGGGCGTGACTGGAATCCGGCTCAACCTGATCGGGCAAAACCTGCCCGACTTCACGGCCGCGCCGTGGCCGCGGTTCCTGCGCGACCTTGTCACGCTCGACTGGTTCGTCGAGGTGCAGCGCGAGGCGCGCGATCTGCCGCTCGTGGTGGGACCGTTGCTCGCGGCCGGACTTAAGGTCGTCGTCGATCACTTTGGCCGGCCCGATCCGGCGCTCGGCGTCGATGATCCGGGGTTTCGTTTTCTTCTCAAAAGCGCCGCGTCGCGCCGGCTCTGGCTGAAACTCTCCGGCTCCTACCGCAACGGCGCGGACGGCGTCGGCGAGAAGATCGCCGCCGCCGCCGTGCCGCTCGCGCGCGACGCGTTTGGCG
>JBEANZ010000724.1:0-6303 GCA_041165185.1 Verrucomicrobiota bacterium
CTTCCTCGACCGCCTCGGCTACCGCGCCACCGCCGTCGCCAACGGCGTCGAGGCCGTCGCCGCCGTGAAGGCCAACGCCTACGACCTCGTGCTCATGGATCTCCAGATGCCCGAGATGGACGGCCTCGAGGCGAGCCGCCGCATCCGCGCGGAGATTCCCCCCGAGCGCCAGCCGCGCATCTTCGCGCTCACCGCCAACGCCATGCAAGGCGACCGCGAACTCTGCCTCGCGGCGGGCATGGACGACTACATTTCGAAGCCGGTGAAGATGCACGAAATCTCCGCCGCCATCCGCCGCCAATTCGGCAAACGCGCCCCCGCCACCCCCCGCCTGATCGGCTGAAGCCCGCGGTCGGGCCGGGTCTCCGACCCGCTCTTTCGCGCGTTGAGTGTTCGACCCCCCTCACCGCTCCGGCGCGAGCGCGAGCCGGAAACCGATCGTCGGATTCCCCGCGCCGGGCTGGATCCAGGCGCGGTTCGCCGAACGGGCGTAGCCGGCCGGTGCCCCCCAGTGGCCGCCGCGCTGCACGCGAAACTGCCCCGTCACCGGCCCCGCCGGATCGCTCACCGCGCCGCCGAGGTAGCCCGCATACCAGTCGCTGCACCATTCCTGGACGTTCCCGTGCATATCGAAAAAACCCCACGCATTCGGCGCCTTCCGCGCGACGGGATGCGTCTCGCCGCCGCTGTTGGTGTCGGTCCAGCCCAGCGCGTCGATGTCCCCGGCGAATTTCCCCGTCGTGCCCGCGCGGCACGCATACTCCCACTGCGCCTCAGTCGGCAGCGCGTAGGCATAGCCCGGCGGCGCGCTCGCGCGCGTTGAGCTTCGCGCAAAAACCCATCGCGAGCAGCCAGTCGACTTTTTCCACGGGCCGCTCGGAGCCCTTGAAGAGGCTCGGCAGCGGATAGACCTCCCACACCGCCGCCCACTGCGCCTGCGTGACCTCCGTGCGCCCGAGCCAGTAGCCGCGCGTCAGCGTCACCACCGTGTCGTCGCCCGAGCCGTGCGTCGCGCTCATCGTGAATGTCCCCGGCGCCACCCAAATCATCGCGATCGCCGGCGCGGTGACGGTGAAATTTTTCCCCGCCGCCGGCGCCTCGGCCCGCGCCGCAATCGCCGCGAAAAAAATCGGCGCGGCAAACTTCATCCGAAAACCCATGCCGCACCGATGACGCCCCGCCGCGCCGCGCACAACCGCGTTCTGGCCGCCAAGCTGGAAAAACCATCGCCAGCCGCGCGCGCCGCGGTATAGTCGCCCCACGATGCGCGCCGTCCCCACCGGTAGTTCGCCCGGGTCCGCGTGCGCCCTCGGTCGCACGCTCGCCTGCGCGTGCGCCGTGTTCGCGGCGGCGGCCAGCCGTGCCGCCGCCGCGCCCGCCGAGCTCGGCCACCCGGTCATGCGCGAATTCCCTCCGGGCAAATCCAAGATCAACCACCTCTGTCAGGCGGTCATCCAGGCGGACGACGGCGCCATCCTCCTCGCCAACGGCATCAGCGCGTGCGAATACGACGGCGCCGCGTGGCGGAAGATCGCGCTCCCCACCGAGTGCGCCGGCCTCCGCCAGTTCGCCCGCATCGCCGACGGCACCGTCTTCGCCGGCGGCGCGGGCGGGATCGGATTTTTTCGCGCGGCGGGGCTCGAGCACGAATTCGTTTCGCTCGCCGATCGGCTCCCGCCGAGCGCCACGGGCTGCGACGAAATTTCCGCCGTGCTCGCCGACGGCGACACCGTGTATTTCGCCGACGCCGAAAAAATCCTCGCCTGGCGCGACGGTCGCTTCGCGCTCACGCCGCTCGGCGCGCCCGCCCGCGCCACCGCCGCGCGCCTGCACCTCGCGGCCGGGATTGTTTACGTCACGGGCGTCGGCCGGCCGCTCGCCCGGTTGGACCATGGCGAACTCATCCCGGTCGCCGACGATGCCGCGTGGCCCGGCGACGAACTCCTCCTCGTCGAGCCCGTGGCGGAGGGCGCCGACGGCGCGTTGCGCGTGCTCACGGCGGGCCGCGGATTTTTTCTCGTCTCGCCGGACGGGCGCGTCGCCCCGCTCGCCGCCGAGGCGAATCGTTGGCTCGCGGGGAAAAAAATCCTCCGCGCCGCCCGGGCCCCGGACGGCGCGCTCGCGGTGGCGTTCACCTCTGTCAGCGGCGACGGCGGGATGCGTTTCGCCGCCGACGGCACCTACGCCGGCGCGCTCGATCAATCCGTCGGCCTCTACGTGAAAACGCTCCGCGCGCTCTTTTTCGACCGCGAGGGCGGGCTCTGGCTCGGCACCGAGACGGGCCTCATCCGGCTCGAGTGGCCGTCGGCGCTGACCCTCTTCGACAGCGTCAACGGCCTCGGCACCGGCGCCGTCGCCGATGTCGCCCGCCACGACGGCACCCTCTACGCCGCGACGGGCGAGGGCGTGTTTGTCCTCCACCCCGCCGACGCCGACGCCGGCGACGGCCGCGCCGCGCGCTTCGAACGCCTCCTCGCCGCGCCCGCGTATGCGCTCGTCTCCCATCCCGGCGGACTCCTCGCGCTCGGCTACGAGGAAGTGTTTGCCCAGACGCCTTCCGGCTTCGCCGCCATCGCGAAAATCCCGCCCGGCGGCGGCGCCCTCCGCCGCTCCCACCGCGACCCCGCGCGCGTCTGGATCGAAGCGACCGACGGCCTTCGCGCCGTGCACTTCACCGCCGACGGCTGGCGCGACGAGGGGCTCGCGCGCAACGTCGCCGGCGCGCTCCCCGAGCCGCCCGCAGCTGCGGAGCCCATGCCGCCGAACCTCCCGGGGCTCGCCACCGACAGCGCGGGTGCGATCACGCGCGTGCTGACCGAGCGCAGCGCCGCCGGCACCGTGCGCTGGATCGCCGGTGCCAAGGCCCTCGTGCGCCTCGACGCCTCCCACCCGTGGCCGCGCCCGCACCGTGGGCCACGCGCCTCGTCGCCACCGGCGTGCGCAGCGGCGAGCGGCTCGCGCCCGCCCACGAGGCGCTGAGATTTTCCTTCGTCGCGCTGCGCCACCAGCTCGCCGACTCCGTCGAATACCAGACCCGCCTCGCCGGCCGCGACGCCGCGTGGTCGCCGTGGTCGCGCGAACGCGAGCGCGCCTTCGCCAACCTCCCGCCGGGCGACTACCGCTTCGAGGTCCGGGCGCGCGACGCCGACGGCGCCCTCACCGCGCCGGTCGGGCTCGCGTTTGCCGTGCTGCCGCCGTGGTGGCGCGCGTGGTGGGCACTGCTCGCCTACGCCCTCGCAACCGCGGGCGCTGTGGTCGGCGTCGTGCGCTGGCGCACGCGCACGCTGCACGCGCACAAGGTGCGCCTGGAAAAAATCGTTGAGGCGCGCACGCACGAGCTCGCCGCAAAAAACCTCGATCTCACGCGCCTCAACCAGCTCGAGCTCGACGAAAAAATCTCCGCGCGCCTCGCCGAGGAAAAGGCCCGCCTCGAGGTCCTGCGCTACCAGCTCAACCCCCATTTTCTTTTCAACACGCTCGCCTCCATCAGCGCCGCGCTCCCCGCCGGCGCCTCCACGCCGCGCACGATGCTCGAGCGCCTCGCGGAATTCTGCCGCCTCACCCTCCACCGCACCGACGACCGCGACTGGACCACGCTCGGCGACGAGCTGCGCCTGCTCCGCTCCTACCTCGCCATCGAGGAATCCCGCTGGGGCGAGTTCCTGACCGTCGAGCTCGCCTGCGATCCCGCGCTCGCGGGCGAACGCCTCCCGTATTTCCTCCTCCTGCCCCTCGTGGAAAACGCCCTCAAATACGGCCGCGCCACCAGCCCCGAGCGCGTCGGTCTCCGCCTCGCCACCCGTCGCGAGGCCGACGGCGCGCTCCTCCTCGCGGTCGCCAACACCGGCACCTGGATCGAACCGGCGGAAAAAAAGCACGTCTCCTCCCTCGGCCTCGGCCTCGAGAATCTCCGCGAGCGTCTCGCCCGCTATTATCCGCGCACGCACCGCCTCGACGTCGCGCACGCCGACGGCTGGGTCACCGTTTCGCTGCGGCTGTTTTCCGTGCGCTCGCCCTGAGGAAATTTCCCAGCCGCGATGTCTACCGCGCGCCGCTCGCCGCCGCCCCGCCGCCGCGCACCGGCGCAAGCGCCAGCCGAAACCCCACGCTGCTCGAATTCAGCGCCTGCCACCACCGCCCCGCCGACCGACACTGCCCCGCCGCGGAATCCCAGCCACCGCCCCGAATGATTCGCGACGTCCCCGCCGACGGCCCGCTGTAATCGTTCATCGGATCGGTGACCGCGCCGCCGGGATAGCCGCCGTAGCCGTCCGCGCACCACTCCGGCACATTGCCGTGCATGTCGTAAAGTCCCCACGCGTTCGGCCGCTTCTGTCCGACTGGATGCGTCTGCCCGCCGCTGTTCGTTTCAAACCAGGCCATCGCCTCCACGTCCCCCGCAAACGGCCCCGTCCTCCCCGCGCGACACGCATACTCCCACTGCGCCTCCGTCGGCAGCGTGTATTCGTAACCCGCCGGCAGCCGCCCCGCCGCGCGCTCGCGCTCCGTCACCTTGCGGCCGAACTCCATCGCCAGCACCCACGACACCCGTTCCACCGGCCGATCCGAACCCTTGAACAAGCTCGGCAACGGCACGTTCTCGATCACCGCGCGCCACTGCTCCTGCGTCACCTCGGTGCGACCCAGCCAAAACCCCTTCGAGATCGTCACGCGCGTGTCGTCGTCGCTCCCCGCCACCGCGCTCATCACAAACGCCCCCGGCGCGATCCAAACCATCGCGATCTCCGCCGTCCCGCTCGTGAAATCCCGCCCCGCGTCCGCGCCCCGGTGCTCGATCGCCGGCAGCCGGATCGCCGCCGTTACCGCCACCTTCGCCCCGGCGTTCCCGCGCGACCGCGCGAGCGCCTCGGCAAATTTTGTTCGCAGCTCCACCAGCCGCTCGCTCGCTGGATAACGCGTCATCAGCCGATCCACCGCGCGGATCGCGATCTCGTATTTTCCCTCCGCCGCGATCTGTAGCACGCTCGAGACATCCGGTTCATCCGCCGCCGCGGCCCGCCCTGCGCGGGGCGCGCCACTCAACGCCAGCGCCACCAGCAACCGGAACGATTTCACGAGGGTAACATCCACGCGCCCGACGCTACGCCGCGCCCCTGCCCCGCCAAGTCCGAATCCCCGCGCGCTGCGAAAACCGTTGTCAGTCTCCCCGACCGTTCCCCAATTGCGCTCCACCCGATGAGTTCCCGATCCCACCCGGCCCACCGCCTGCTCCGCGCCGCCGCCGGACTCGCGCTCGCCGTGGTGTGCGCGACCACGCGCGCCTTCGCCGCGCCCGCCGCCGAACTCGGCCATCCCGTCATCCGCCACTACACCCCCGGCGAACACCTCCGCGGCCTCACCACCCCCGCGCTCATCCAGGATCCCACCGGGACGATCCTCTCCGCCAACGAGGGCGACCTGCTTACTTTCGACGGCGCCCACTGGGGCTACATCCGCCTGCCGACCGAATCGGCCGGCGTCCGCGAATTCGCCGTCACCGCCGACGGCACCATTTTTCTCGCCGGTGCCAGCGTCCTCGGCTTCCTGCGCGGCGCGGGCGAAACCGCCGCGTTCGTCTCGCTCGCGGACCACCTGCCGCCGGCCCACCGCAACATCGACGAACTCTTCCACGCCGCCGCCCTCGGCCGCGCGGTCTTTTTTTCGGACGAGGAGAAAATCCTCATCTGGCGCGACGACTCGTTTGCCGTCGTGCCGTTCGCCACACCGCCGCACTCCCACGGGCCGCGATTCCATCGCGTCGGCGACACGCTCTACGTGACCGCGCTCGGCTACGGCCTCGGTCGGCTCGCGCGCGACGCCGTCGACCTCGTCAGCGCCGATCCGCTCGTGCGCGAAAACCAAATCATCGCCGTCGAATCCGGCGCGGACGGCGCGCTCGTGCTCCTCACAGCTGAGCGCGGTTTTTTCCAACTCAGCCCCGCCGGAAAAGTCGCGCCCCTGCCGACCGACGCCAATCGCTGGCTCGCCGGCAAACGCATCTTCCGTGCGCTGCGCCTGCCCGACGGTTCGCGTGCGGTCGCGTTCTCCGCGATGAGCGGCGACGGCGGCATGAGGTTCGCCCCCGACGGCACCTACGTCGGCCCCCTCGACACCTCGATCGGCCTCGTCGTAAAAACCATCCGCGGCTTCCTGCGCGACTCCGAGGGCGGCCTTTGGGCCGGCACCGAAGCCGGCGCGGCCCGCCTCGAGTGGCCCTCGCCGGTCACCGTCTTCGACGTCGTCAACGGCCTCGGCCAGGGCGCCGTCGCCGACGTCGCACGCCGCGACGGCGTCCTCTACGCC
>JBEANZ010000725.1:0-3104 GCA_041165185.1 Verrucomicrobiota bacterium
CGCCGCCCAACGCGAGGACGATCTCACGGCCGATCTGCATGCGGCGATGGAGGGCACGCCGGCGCACATGCGGAAGCGCATCCAGGAGCTGCGGAAGCAGGCGGATGGGCCGGAAGATTCGGCGGAGCGGCGGATGGCGCGGCGCGTCCTGGGCGGCGCGGGCTCGGCGGTGCGGGCCAACCTCCGCGCGCTGTTCACCGAGGGCGACTACGAGCTCGCGGTCGATTTGATCGAGATGGCCATCGCGATGCGGCCGGAGCAGAGCCGCAACCATTTCGATCTCGCGCGCGCCCACGCGCACCTCGGCAACACGAAGCGCGCACTCGAGGCGCTGCGGCAGGCGGCGGAGAAGGGCTTCGCGTCCGCGGCGCTGGTGGAGGGCGAAGCGAGTTTCGTGAAACTGAAAAAGGACGCGGCGTGGACGGAAGTGCTCGCGAAAATTCGCGCGAACCCGCCGGAGCCGGAACGCGCGGGGCGCGGGCGGCCGTAGCGGCGGTGGCGCTGAGGGGGCGCAACAGGGAGTGAGGTAAAAAACCGGCGGCTGAAAAGCCGCCGATCCGTGAGTGGCGCGGCTCGGGGGAACGGCGGCTTTCGGCCGCCGGTTCGGCGCTTCGGCCACAGTGCGGACTTTCGGAGCTGACCTCACTTCCTATTACGCCGGCGTTGAGGTGGGCCGGGCTTTCCACTCGCCCACGCTCGCAGCTACGAGTGGGCGGGCGTGTGGCGTCGGCGGGCAGGGACGCCCGCCGCTACGGAGCGCGTGGGAGGTGGCCGGCGGCGGCGAGATCGTCGATCAGAGTCTTGGCGTGTCGCCAGAGCACGGCGGAGCCGTCGGCGATGGAGGCGTTGCGGGCGACGACGCGCTCGTGCGTGACGCCGTGTTTTTTCCAACCGCCGCCCTGGCCGAGGCAGTTGAGCAGCATTGGCTGAAACCGATCGCAGGCGGTGGCGAACTTGGACTCGGGAGTTTTTTTCTCTTCGAATTCATCCCAGAGCCCGCGGAATTCGCGCGCCTGATCGGCGGGGAGGAGGCCGAAGATCCGGTCGGCGGCGACGGCCTCGCGCTCGTGTTGATGCGCCATCGCGGCGGTGTCGTAGGCGAACGTGTCGCCGGCATCGATTTCGACGAGGTCGTGGACGATGAGCATTTTCAGGACGCGGAGGACGTCGAGGGCGGGCCAGTTGGCGTGCTCGGCGAGGACGATGACGCAGAGGCAGAGCGCCCAGGAATGCTCGGCGTCGTTTTCGGCGCGGTGGCTGTGGGTGTTGAGCGTCTGGCGAAAAATATCCTTCAGCCGATCGCACTCGGCGATGAACGCGACCTGACGGACGAGGCGCGAGAGGGTGGCGGACGAGTCGGGCGGGGAGTGCATGGGGCGAGACGAACCGGGTGAAGGCGGAGGCGCAACGGCGCGGGCGCCTACGGTTTGGTGGCGACGGTGAATTCCAACTCCTGCACCTTGGGCACGGCCTCGGGGGTGAGCGTGAAGTGGACGTCGAGCGTCGCCTGCTCGCCGATGATTTGAAACGTGCCGCGCAATTGGTTCTCCGGGACGATTTCGCCGATGGATTTGATGGGGCCGAGGGCGGCGAGTTTTTCGCGCGCGAGCGCGGCCCAGTCGGCGAGGTCGCGGTCGAGGAGGAAATTTTCAGCGGCGATTTCGGCGACGAGTTTCGGGTCCCAGCTTTGGACGAGGTCGGCGACCTGGCGGGCGCGGAGCGCGAGGATCGCGGAGGTGGCGGCGGTGCGCGCGGGGAGTTTGGCGTGCTCGATCAGGAGCATGAGCGCGCGGGCGGTCGGCGTGTAAACGGGACCGTAGCGGAGATTGGAAAACGCGAAGACGCCGACACCGTGCTCGGGGGCGAAGCGGTAGTTGCTGCCGAAGCCGGGCAGGCCGCCGCCGTGGCCGAGCGTGACGACGCCGAGCTTGTCGCGTGTCCAGCTGAGGCCGTAGCCGTAGAAGGAGAAACGCGGGTTCGGCGTGGAGTCGTCCACGAGCTTGGCGGTGGCGGCGAACGCGGAAAAAATGCGCGGCATCTGCGCCTCGCGCACGCTCGCGCGGCGCACAGGGCCGGATTCGGCCTCGTCGCGCGCGGGCCAAGCGCCGAGGTGAAACGCGACGTAGCGCGCGAAGTCGTCGGCCGTCGTGAGGAGGCCGCCCATCGCGGCGCCGTCGCCGTCGTGAAGGATGGTTTCGAGGCGCCACGCGTCGTGTTCCCAACGGTAGCCGAGCGCGAGCCGATCGGCGGGGACGGCGGCGAACTCCCAGACGGTGGCGGCCATGCCGAGCGGGCGCAGGATTTTTTGCGTGATGTAATCCTGGAAGCGGACGCCGGAGAGGCGGGACACGATTTTTCCGAGGAGGACGAAGCCGAGGTTGGAGTATTCGTAGGCCTGGCCGGGCGGGTTGGAGAACGCGAGGCCGGCGCCGACGAATTTTTCCAGCGCGGCGTTGGTGATGTCCATCTGGCGGTCGCCCCACGGGTTGTCCTCGGGGAGGCCTGGCGTCATCGTAAGGAGATGCCGGATCGTGATCGGCGGCGAGTCGGCGGTGGGCGGGCGGACGGCGCGGAATTCGCGGAGGTGTTGCGCGACCGGATCGTCGAGGCGGAGTTTGCCCTCGTCGCGCAGCCGGAGGATGGCGAGGGCGACAAAACTTTTCGTCATCGAGGCGATGCGGAAACGGGTATCGCGGGCGACGGGGATTTGGCGGGCGACGTCGGCGAGGCCGAGCGCGCGCGCGTGAATCAGTTCACCGTCGAGGACGACGCCGTAAACGAGGCCGGGGAGGTGGCGCTCGGGGAGGAGCGCGGAGAACAGTTGATCGAGTTCGGGGAGGACGGCGTCGACACGGGCGCGGCGGGCGGAGTCGGTGAACGCGGGCGGGGCGTAGGCGAGCGGGGCGGGTTGCGCGGGTGCGGACGCGAGGAACGAGAGCGCGAGGGCGCAGGCGAGCGCGGCGAGTGGCGCGGGGCGGCGCGTAACGTCGCGCGCGGAGAGCGGAGCGGGGGGCATGGGCGCGATGGTTTGCGATCGCGGTCGGGTGTCGAGCGCGGGGAGGGAGCGTGCAGTCGTGGACGAGGCGTCTCGCCTTGTGCTTGAG
>JBEANZ010000726.1:0-3687 GCA_041165185.1 Verrucomicrobiota bacterium
CTTGAGCACGCAGGCCGGTGGGAACCGCTAGCAGGACGGCAAACGCGGTGGCGGTGAGGGCGCGACTGAGGAGGCGGGTGAAACGCATGGCGGGCGGACGGTTTGGCTGGGGGTTGGGAGCCGCCGCAGGTGTGCGGACGGACGCCGTGTTTGACGGCGAGCGCGCGCGGGTTGGCAAACCAATTTCCGCCGCGCAAGCTCCGGGCCGCGAATTTCGCCACACGTTCGCCGCCGTGCGGACGGGTGGCGCCGCCGGGCGCGGGGCGCGCCATCAAACCGCCAAGCGCCGCGCGGCGGACGCGATGAAGTGCGCCTGCGCCGAAATCGCACGTCGCGCGGCGCCACGCGGCGCCGGCGCGTAGTCGCCGGTGCGGCGGAGGACGCGGGCGTGGGTGTTGTCGGCGAGCTCGGTCGCGAGCAGCTCGTCGATGACCCACCGGCGCAGGATCGGATCCTGGAGGGGGAAGACCACCTCGACGCGGCGGAGAAAATTTCGCGGCATCCAGTCCGCGCTGCCCGCGAGGACGAGCGGTTCGCCGCCGGCGTTTTGAAAATAGCAGACGCGCGCGTGTTCGAGGAACCGCCCGACGAGGCTGCGCACGTGGATATTTTCGGAGAGGCCCGGCACGCCCGGCACGAGGCAACACGTCCCGCGCACGATCAGGTCGATCCGCACGCCGGCGCGCGAGGCGGCGTAGAGGGCGTCGATGACGGTCGGATCGACGAGGGCGTTCATCTTGGCGACGATGCGCGCGGGGCGGCCGGCGGAGGCGTGGCGGGCCTCGCGCGCGATGAGCGCGCAGATGCGCGGGCGGAGGTTGAAGGGCGCGACCAGCAGGTGGCGGATGCGCGGCGAGCGGCCGAAACCGGTGAGGGCGTTGAAAAGCTGCGCGACATCGCCCGCGAGATCGGCGCGCGCGGTGAACAGGCTCAGGTCCGTGTAGTAGCGCGCCGTGCGGGGGTTGTAGTTGCCGGTGCCGAGATGCGCGTAGTGCCGCATCCGCCGGCCCTCGCGGCGCACGACGAGGCAGAGTTTGCAGTGCGTCTTGTGCCCCACGAGGCCGTAGACGACGTGCACGCCCGCCTCCTCGAGCTGCTTGGCCCACTGGATGTTGTTCGCCTCGTCGAAGCGCGCCTTCAACTCCACGAGCGCGGTCACCTGCTTGCCGTTGCGCGCGGCCTCGATGAGCGCGCGCACGAGCGGCGAATCCCCGCTCGTCCGGTAGAACGTCTGCTTGATCGCGAAGACCTGCGGGTCGCGCGACGCCTGCTCGACGAAGTCCACCACCGGTGCGAACGAGTCATACGGGTGGTGCAACAACACGTCCTGCGCGCGCAACGTCTCGAAGATTTTCGCCGGCTCGCGCAGCGGCGAGGCGTTGACCGGCGCAAACGGCGGGAACTTCAGGTCGGGTCGCTCGACGTCGGCGAGGCTCTGGAGCCGCATCAGGTTGATCGGGCCGTCGAGGCGGAACGCCTGCTCGGGTGCGAGGCCGAGCTGCGTGCAGAGCAACGCGAAGAGCTCGCGGTCCATCGCGCGCTCGACCTCGAGCCGCACGGCGGCGCCGCGGCGGCGGTTGCGCAATTCCTCCTCGATGGTCTTGAGCAGGTTGGCGGACTCCTCCTCGTCGATGTAGAGGTCGCTGTTGCGCGTGACGCGAAACGCGTGCGCCGCCGCGAGCCGGTAGCCGGGGAACAGCTCGCCCGCGCAGAGCTTCACGATCTCGCTGAGAAAAATCATGCGCGCCACGCCGCCCGCCTTCGGCGCGATCGCGACGATGCGCGGCAGGATGCGCGGCACGGGCAGCACGGCGACGCGACCCTCGGCCGCGCGCGCGCCGGGCTGGGCGAGGCGGACGACGATGTTGAGCTCCTTGTTGCCCAACTGCGGAAACGGATGCGACTGATCGAACGCCAGCGGCGTGAGCACCGGGTAAACCTGCTCGCGAAAATACGCCCGCACCCACGCCAGCTCCGCCGCCGTCAACTCGTCCGCCGCCTTGAACCGGATGCCCTCGCGCGCCAACGCCGGCAGGAGCTGCTCGTGCCAGCAGCGGTATTGGTCGCCGACGAGCGCATCGACCACCGGCCGGATGCGGCGGAGCTGCGCGCGCGCCTCGAGCCCGTCGGAGCCCGGCTCGCCGTCGCCCGTCTCCTGCTGCTGCATCAGCCCCGCGACGCGAATCTCGAAAAACTCGTCGAGGTTGTTGCTCACGATC
Source organism: Verrucomicrobiota bacterium (assembly GCA_041165185.1). GTDB lineage: Bacteria > Verrucomicrobiota > Verrucomicrobiia > Opitutales > Opitutaceae > JBEANZ01. The sequence goes on from JBEANZ010000726.1 coordinate 2,220, forward strand.
GAAAGAAACCGCACGCGCTCGAGCAGCGGATGGCGCGCATCGGTGGCCTGCTCGAGCACGCGCCGGTTGAACGCGAGCCACGACAGCTCGCGGTTGAAATAAACCGGCGCCGGTGCGGCGGGCGCAGTGGAAGCGGGCGGTGATTTCCTAGTGGGACGCGAGGCCATGAGCGGCGCGCACGGTAGGCGGCGTCGCCGGGCAAACGAGCCTTTTGTCCCGAGTCGCGAAAACGTCACAAACGCCCGCGTGCGAGCACCCGCCGGCGCTCACGCACCCACGATCGTCTTCGCGTTGGCAAACGCCCGCAGGCCCCACGCGCCGAGCTCGCGGCCGAGTCCGCTCGCCTTCACGCCGCCAAACGGCAACGCCGGATCCGAGCGCACGAAGTCGTTGAGAAAAACACTGCCGACCGCCAGCGCCCGCGCCACGCGTCGCGCGCGCGCCGCGCTCGCGGTGAACACCGCCGCGCCGAGGCCGAACACGGTGTCGTTCGCGACGCGCACCGCCTCAGCCTCGTCGCGCACCGTGATCACCGACGCCACCGGCCCGAACAGCTCCTCGTCGTAGGCGGGCATCCCCGGCCGCACGTCGGTCAGCACCGTCGGCGCGTAGAAAAATCCCGGCCCCGCCAGGGGCGCGCCGCCGAGCGCCACGCGCGCGCCGGCCCGCACGCTCGCGAGCACTTGCGCGTGCAATTTCTCCCGCAGGTCCGCGCGCGCGAGCGGCCCGACGTCCGTCGTCGCGAGCGTCGGATCGCCGACGCGGCGCGCGGCCATGCGGGCGAGAAATTTCTCCTCAAACTCCCGCCGCACGCCGCGCGCGACGATGAAGCGCTTCGCGCACACGCAGCTCTGCCCGGCGTTGAGCAACCGCGCGTGCGCACCGATTTCCGCCGCGCGATCGAGGTCGGCGTCGGCGAGGACGATGAAGGCGTCGCTGCCCCCGAGTTCAAAGACGCCCGGCTTCAGCGCCGCGCCTGCGAGCGCCGCCACCGCTTTTCCGGCCGCCACGCTGCCCGTGAGCGTGACCGCGGAGACGCGCGCGTCCGCAATCAGCGCGGGCACGGGCGTCGTGTCGATCAGGAGAATCTGGAAAACGCCCTCGGGGAGCCCGGCGTCGCGGAAAAGTTTTTCCACCGCGAGCGCGGAGCCGGGGACGTTCGGCGCGTGTTTGAGGAGCACGGTGTTGCCCGCGAGCAACGCCGGCACCGCCGCGCGAAACACCTGCCAGATCGGAAAATTCCACGGCATGATCGCGAGCAGCACGCCGAGCGGTTCATGCACGACGCGCGCGCCGCGCGGCGCGCCGGGCGGGATTTCGGGCGCGAGCATTTTCGGGCCGTGCGCGGCGTAATACTCGCAGAGCAGCGCGCTCTTCTCGCCCTCGCCGCAGGCCTGCGGAAACGGCTTCCCCATCTCCGCGGTGGCGAGCGCGGCGAGGTCGTCGCGCCGCGCGCGCAGCAATGGCG
>JBEANZ010000727.1:0-9153 GCA_041165185.1 Verrucomicrobiota bacterium
TTGACGACCGCGGCCACCGGGCCGGGCGTCTCCTCGCAGACGGTGAGGGCCTCGACGAGGCGGCGCTTGGCGAGGATGTTTTTGATGCCGTCGACAAACTCCTTCCGCTTGATTTGCCCGCGGTGGAGGAAGAGGGCGCGCTCGATCACGAGCACGAGCAGCAGGAAGCCCAGGGCGAACAACACCCACAGCATCGGGCCACCCTTGGCGAAGAGACTGAAGTCGAGTGATGGCATTGTCAGGAAACAGGCGAAACTCCGCGACCCGGCGCGAGTGCAAAAGCGGGGCGGGAGGCGCTCACGGCCCGGCCTCCGGCAGCCCGAAACGTTTCAGGCGGGCCTTGGCCGGGGCCTCGCCGGGCAGTTTCGCCTGGAGGATGAGCAGCCAGGCGCGCTTGGCCTCGTCGAGTTTCTGCATCTGTTCGAATTGCGCGCCGGCCTCCAGAAGCGTGCGGGTCATCCAATATTGTCCGGTCGCCCCGAGGCGCGTCGCCACCGCCGGATCGAGGAGAAAGGGTTGGACGACGTCGCGCCACCACACCTCGACGGCCTTGGCGCCGCGGCCGGCGCGGGCGTGGAGGGCGCCGAGGTTGAACCCGGCCTCGACGCGCGCGTCGACGAACCGGTTGTCCTCCCGGTCGCGCACCTCGGCGAAGAGGTCGAGCGCGCGCTCCGCGTGGGCGGGGTTGGCGGCGGACTGGGCGTTGTGGCACTCGGCGAGGGCGAGGCGCACCAGCACGAGGTCGTCGCGCTGCGGGTAGGCGTTGAGCAGGTAGTCGTAGGCGCGCTGGGCTTGGTCGAAGCGGTTGCGTTTGCGCGCGAGTTCGCCCTGCCGGAACCGCGCCGAAAACACGAGGTCGCTCGCCGGATATTTCGTGACGAGGCGCTCGATGATGGCGTTGGCCTCCTCGAGGTTTTTTTCCTGCCCGAGGCGCTCGGCCTGCGCCGCCGCCTGGAGCAACGCATAGGGTGCGTAGCCGTGGTCGGGGAACTCGTCCGCCAATTTGGTGAACCGGATCTGGGCGTCGACGGCGCGATCGAGTTGGGCGTAGTGAGTGGCCTCAATGATATAGGAATAGACGGCGGCGTCGGACTTTGGGTAATCGTCGCGGACTTTCTGCAACGCGTCGACGGCGGCCGTCTCGGTGGCCTGCGCCTCGGCCGGCTGCTTGTTCTCGCGGGCCATTGCCCAGCGGCGGAAATTCGCCTCCGCCTTGAGCAGCGCGCCGCGGCTGGCGATTTCGTCGCGCAGCGCGGGCTCGAGGCCGGCGGGTGGCGTGGCGAGCGCGCCGACGAGCGCCAGGGTGCGCGCGGGTTCACCGGCGTCGAGCGAGAGTCGGGCCTGAAGCCAGGCCATGCGCGCCCGCAGTTCGGGCGGCAGGCTGGCGGTGGCGGCGGCCCCGGAGTCGAGCAGGCGGTTGACGCGCGCGTAGGCGTGTTGCACGCCGGCCTCGTCCTTCACTTGCAAGGCACGGGCGAGGTTCCACTCGGCCTGCCAGCGGTTTTCGAGGTCGGACGGCGTCTGCCGCGCGGGGTCGCGGGCGAACTCGTCGAGGAGCGGCTCGGCGGCCTCGGGGGCGCCGGCGCGGATTTCGGCGAGCACCCGTTGAAACATGAACTCCCCAGCCTCGCGCGCCGGGAGCGCGCCGCCTTCGCGCAGGACGGCCGCGTAGGCGTCGGCGGCGTTGCGGAAATCCCCCGCGTCGCCCGCGGCGTCGCCCGCGCGAAACCACGCCTCGGCTTCGAGCACCGCAAGTTTCACGCGCGCCGCGATCTCGTCCGGCGCGGTGGCGGCGGCAAGCTCGGCGCGGGCCTTGCGCGCGTGGTCGGCGGCGGTGCGGTAGCGGCGTTGTTCCCAGGCGGAGGTGGTGAGGACCCCGTAGGCGTGCACGCGGAGCGGCGAGGTCTGGAGATCGTTGAGGAGGCGGCGGGCGTCGGCCTCGGCGCGCGCGTAGCCGGCCGAGGTCTTGTCGGCGAGCGCCGCCTGCGCGCGAAACAGCAGCAGGCTCGGCAACACCGGGTGCGGTTTCGGCGCGTCCACGAGCCGATCCAGCTCGGCGCGGAAGGCGGCGCGGGCGTTGTCGTTTTTCGCGGCGGCGTCGGCGAGGAGTTGCAGGGCCATGCGCTGCTTGTCGCGATCGGTGCCGGTTTCGAGGAGCTGGGCGAGCGCGGCGCGGCCGGCCGTCTCGCGCGCGGGGTCGGCGATGAATCCGAGCGTCAGCCGAAACATGTCCGCCACCGCGCGCTCCTCGGCGGGGAGCGCGACGAGGGCGCGCTGAAGCGTGGCGACGGCCTCGTCGTGACGCTTCAACCGGTCCTGCATCAGCGCGACGAGCTGCACCGCATCGTAGCCGAGCGGCCGGCCGCGAAACCGTTCCGCCGTGTCCTGCGCCTGACGCAATTGCGCCTCGTCCACCGCGCCGAAGCGCAGCATCCGCGCGCGCTCCTCGGCGATTTGGAAGCGCCCCCGCGCCAGATCGCTCTTCGCGGCCTGCTGCGCCTGCTTGTAAAAATCCCCCGCGCGCAGCCGCTCCGCCGGCGTCGCCCCCGTCTCCGCGATCAGGCCTTGCAGGAAAAAATGCCACGCGCGGTCCGCCGCGCCGAGTTCGTCGACGCGCGTGGCGGCGGCTTCCGTGCGCGCGATGTCGAACTTCTTCAACTGCGCCGCCGCGAGTCCCGCGCGCAGGTGCCACGCCGCGCCGCGCAGGCCGATGAAATTGTTGAGCGCGCTCTCGGCCGCCGTCGCGTCGCCCGCGTCGAGCAGCGCCGTCGCCAGTGCGACCGTGATCGCCGCGCGGTCGGCGCCGGGGGCGTCGAGCAGTTGTCGGTAGAGGCCGGCGGAAACCGAGGCGAATCCGAGCTCCTGCGCGCGTTGCGCCGCCGCGAGCGCCACCGCCGCCTGCCCCGCGCTCAGGGAAGGCGCGGGCCGCGTGAGCGGGGTGGGGGAGTTGAGCGGCTCCTGCGCCCGTCCGCTCAGCCCGACGAGCGCCGACGCGAGCGCGAGCGTGAGCGCGTGCCGTTCTCCTCGGAAAAATCTGTGGTGGTGAAGCGACATGCAGCGCGGAGGCGCCGGGCGAAATTGCGGGCCGGCGTGGAAACAATCAACCGGTTTGTAACCAGTTCCGGCTGGCGCGCGAAAGTTCCCCTCGCAATCTCGCGGCCGAGACCGTCGCGTTTTTTCCCGCCTCGTCTCCCACTCATCACCTCCATGAAAATCCTCCTCATCACCCTCGCCGCCCTCCTCGGCGTCGCCGTCGTCGTCGGCCTCTGGATCGCCGGCATCTACAACAAGCTCGTCGAACTCCGTAACCGTTTCAAAAACGCGTTCGCCCAAATCGACGTGCAGCTCAAGCGCCGCTACGACCTCATCCCCAATCTCGTCGAGGTCGCCAAGGGCTACATGAAACACGAGAGCACGACCCTCGAAGCCGTCATCAAGGCCCGCAACATCGCCCTCGCCGCCTCGCAGACCGCCGCCGCCAACCCCGCCGACGCCAACGCCATGAAGGGCCTCCTCTCCGCCGAAGCCGGCCTCGGCGGCGCCCTCAGTCGCCTGATGGTCGTCTCCGAGCAATACCCCGACCTCAAGGCCAACACCAACATGCTCCAGCTCACCGAGGAGCTGACCTCGACGGAGAACAAAATCTCCTTCGCCCGCCAGGCCTACAACGACTCCGTGATGAGCTACAATACGACGCGTGAAGTCTTCCCGAACGTGATCTTCGCCGGCATGTTCGGCTTCCTCCCCGCCGAGCTCTTCAAGATCGAGGACCCGACCGAGCGCAACGCGCCGAAGGTTTCCTTCGCCTGATTTTCCCCACGAAATCATGAACACCAAGAACTATTCGGCCGAATACTCAGAGAAATCACTTTGGGACAAGCTGGCAACCTATGCCCTACGTGCCGGCAAGGAGGTTATCCAAAAAGTCTTGGTTCTCTATGAATGTCTCAACGACGGCGCCACCCCTGTGTGGGCGAAAGGCGTTATCCTAGGTGCTCTTGGCTATTTCATTTCCCCAATCGACCTCATCCCGGACGTTATTCCAATTGTCGGCTTTACCGATGACGCCACTGCTTTGATCGCGGCGTTTAGCGCGGTATCACTTCACGTGAAGGACGAACATATCGCAGCTGCGAAAACCACTTTGGGACGGTGGTTTGAGAAGTCCGTGAGTCCAACGCAGTGAATTTCGAGTGGAAATAATGGTCCACTCACAATGGACTTCTTCTCCGCCCAAGCCCACGCCAAGCGCCGCACCGCGCGGCTCGTCTGGCTCTTCGCGCTCGCCGTCCTCGGCACCGTCGCGGCCGCCTATTTCGCGGCGGTGTTCGCGCTCGGGTTCACCGGCCGCTCCGCCGCGCCGACCTATCACCGCGAGACGCGCAACGGCGTCTCCGTCCGCGTCCGCGATTCCGCGCCGGCTTCGCGGGCGCACTCCCTCTGGCAGCCGCGCGTCCTCTTCTGGACCGCGAGCGGCGTGCTCGCCGTGGTCGGCCTCGCCTCGCTCTACAAGTGGCACGAGTTCTCCGCCGGCGGCTCCGCCGTCGCCGAGAGCGTCGGCGCGCGCCGCGTCGATCCGCACACCACCGACACCCTCGAACGCCGCCTCCTCAACGTCGTCGAGGAGATGGCCATCGCCTCCGGCACCCCCGTCCCCGCCGTGTTTCTCCTCGACGACGAGCCCGCCATCAACGCCTTCGCCGCCGGCCTCTCCACGGCCGACGCCGCCGTCTGCGTCACGCGCGGCACGATGGAGAAACTCACGCGCGACGAGCTCCAGGGCGTCGTCGGCCACGAGTTCAGCCACATCCTTAACGGCGACATGCGCCTCAACCTCCGCATCGCCGCCATCGTCTTCGGCATCCTCGTCCTCGGCCTCGCCGGGCGCGGCCTCCTCTGGTCGCTGCGTTTCCAAAACTTCAGCGGCGGCGGCGACTCCCGCGACCGCGACGACGGCGACAATCGCGGCGGAAAAAATTCCAACGGCCTCGTCATCGCCCTCGCTGTCGCCGGCGTCGCGCTGCTCATCATTGGCTACGTCGGCTACTTTTTCGGCCGCCTCATCCAGTCCGCCGTCTCGCGCCAACGCGAGTTTCTCGCCGACGCCTCCGCCGTCCAGTTCACGCGCAACCCCGGCGGCCTCACCGGCGCGCTGAAAAAAATCGGCGGCTACGCCCTCGGCTCCTCGCTCCAGACGCCCAAGGCCGGCGCCATCGGCCATTTCTTTTTCGCGCAGGCCTTCACCTCCGGGCTCGACTCCCTCTTCGCCACCCACCCGCCGCTCGACACCCGCATCCGCGCCATCGACCCGAAATTCGACGGCGAAATGTTCGAGCCCCCGCAACCCGTCGACATCACCCGCGAGAGTTTCCAGACCGCCGGTTTCGCCGGACCGCAGGCCGCCGCCGCGCATCCGCCGCGGGCCCCGTTCGCCTCCACGCCCGCCGCCGCCATCGACGCCATCGGCACGCTCACCCCCGCGCAAATCGACCACGCCGCCGCGCTCCTCCACGCCGTCCCCGCCGCCCTCCGCGACGCCACCCGCGATCCCGCGCGCGCCGCCGCGCTCTGCTACGGCCTCCTCCTCGACGGTCCGCCCGAAGTCCGCGCGCAACAACACGCGCTCGTCGCCGCCCACGCCGGCGATGCCGCGGCCGACGCCCTCGCCGAACTCCGCCCCGTCCTCAGCCTCCTCGATCCGGCCGCGCGGCTTCCGTTGCTCCAGCTTTGCGTGCCCGCGCTGCGCACGCTCGACGGCCCGGCCCTCGACCGTTTCGGCGGCGCGGTCTTCGCCCTCATCAACGCCGACGGCGTCGTCACGCCGTTCGAGTTCGCGCTGCAAAAAATTCTCCTGCGGTCCGTCGCGCGCGGCCGCGCGCAAGCTGCCGCCGTCGTCCAGGTTTACTCCTTCAACGCCGTCGTGGACGAAATCTCCACCGTGCTCTCCGCCCTCGCGCACGCCTCGAGTCCGGACGTCGCCGCCGCGCAACACGCCTTCGCGCGCGGCGCCGCGCAAATCAAGCTCATCGAAACGCGCCTCGCGTTTCACTCCACGCCCGCCGCCGACCTCGCCCCGTTCGACGCCGCCCTCGACCGGCTCGCCGCCGCGAGCCTCCCGATCAAGCAGCGCACGCTCGTCGCCGCCGCGCACGTCGTCGCCGCCGACGGCCAAATCCTCCTCGCCGAAGGCGAACTGCTCCGCGCCATCGCCGCCGCTCTCGACGTCCCGATGCCCCCGCTCGCCACCGCGGCGTAGCGCGTGTGTAGCGGCGGGCGTCCCTGCCCGCCGAAGTTTGTCGTCCGCGAGTCGCGCCAGCGGTCCGCAGCGCCCATCACTCCCGCGCCAACCCTCGCGCACGAGGGCGCACGAGCGCGCGCGTGCGCCATGCGCGTCGCCGATGCACCGCATCAGGTTTATCGATTAACGCCGCCGCGCGCGCTTCGGCTACGCTGTCGTCGCTCACCTGCCGTGATCCTTCCGCGCGAATTTTCGCGCACTGGTTTCCGTCAACGTTTCCCCGCTCCCCTCCAACCTCCTCCGATTTTCTTCGCTCACCTCATCGCACCTCACCTCATGAAATCCACCGCCACCACCCCGCTCCTCGCGAGCTTGCTCGCCCTCGCGCCCGTCGTCTTGCCCGCGCAAGGCGTCGTTCAACTCGAAGCCTTCAACGTCTCCGCGCAGAAGCGCATCCAGTCCGTCGCCGACGTGCCCGTGCCCATCACGGTTTACACCGGCTCGTTTCTGGAACGCGCCGGCGTCTCCGACTTCAAGTCCCTCGCGCCGCTCGTGCCCGGCCTCTTCATCCAGGAGCAGTCGCCCAACAATCCCGGCATCAACCTCCGCGGCATCACCACCGACAGCGGCGATCCGCGCGCCGAGACGCGCATCTCAATTTTCCAGGATGGCGTGTCCATCGGCCGTTCGCGCGCCAGCGTCGTCGAGCTGTTCGACCTCGAGCGCGTCGAGGTGCTGAAGGGCCCGCAAGGCACGCTCTTCGGCCGCGGCGCCGAGATCGGCGCGATCTCATTTGTGCAAAACAAGGCGAAGAACGAATCCACCGGCGAACTCGCGCTCGGCTTCGGCGACTTCAGCGAGCGCCGCGCCTCCGGCCACGTGAACACCGTTGTCGCGAAGGACGAGCTCTTCGCGCGCTTCGCCCTCGCCTACCGCGAGCACGACGGCGTGATCGACAACCTCGCCGACGGCTCGACGCTCAACGGCAAGAAGACCCTCGCCCTCCGCGGCGCGCTCCGCTGGCAGCCGACGCCCGCGACCACCGCCGACCTCCTCGTCAACTGGCAGCACGACACCCCACCCGGCGTCGCCTTCGTGAGCGGCGTGATTCCGAACTCGCGCGGCAGCACAAGTCCCTTCGCCGCCGCCGAACTCAACCGCGGCTCCAAGCTCGGTATCGATCGCACCGTGGGCGGCGTCACCGCCATCGTTGCGCACGAATTCAATAAAAACATCTCGCTCACCAGCACGACCGGCTGGCGGCAATACGACTCCTACGAGAACTTCGACGCCGACGGCTCGCGCCTGCCGCTCCTCGAATTCGCCGAGGATTCGCGCGGACGTCAGATCAGCCAAGAGGTGCGCGTCAACTTCAACGACGGCGGCCGCTTCACCGGATTCGCCGGCGCCGGCTGGTTCAGCGAAAGCGGTGCGAGCCGCGTGCCGTTCTATCAGGACGAGCGCCAGCTCTGGCCCTTCCTCGCCGGACAATTCCGCGACGGTTTGATCGGCGCGGGCCTGCCCGCCTCGCTCGCCAACGCCTTCGTGCCGCCCGCGAGTCCCTTCGCGCCGCAGTCCGCGCTGCCGCTCTCCTTCGCCGGCTTCGCCACACCCGGCCTGCCCGCCGCGCTTCGTCCGCTCGCCGGACTGGCGGGCGCGCCGCTGCGCCCTTCGCGCACCGATGAGTATACGCAGTCGGGCCGCACGCGCGCCTTCGACCTCTTCGCCGACGGCACGTGGCGCGCGACCGACCAGCTTGAGTTCACCGCCGGACTCCGCCTCACGCGCGAGAACCTCACCTCCGGCTACGAGGTGCGCAACGACGCCGCGTTTCAAACCCTTGGCTTCATCGTCAACTCCATCCCCGGTTATCCCTACCTGCCCTCCGGCGGAAAGCGCGAAGCCTCCGCATCCAGCTCCTCCTGGGACGGCCGCCTGATCGGGCGCTACGAGTTTTCCAAGACGCTCAACGCCTACGCGAGCGTCTCGCGCGGCCATCGCCCGCGCGCGCTGCTCCTCGACTCCACAACGACCACCACCGCGCGCGAGGAAACCGTCATGAACTACGAGGCCGGCCTCAAGGGCTCGCTCGCCGCCGGCCGCGTGCAGTGGAACGCCTCCGCCTATCACTACGACTACGCGCACTTCCAGACGACGGTGCAGAGCCTCGGCCGCTTCACCACGCTCGACGCCGGCAACGCCACCGGCCGCGGCCTCGAGGCCGGCGTGCAAGGCCGCGTCGCCGATCACGTCACGCTCTTCGCCAACGCCGCGCTCACCCACGCCACGTTTGACGACACCGGCGACAACAGCGCCCGCCAGCAATACGCCGGCTTCGCCTTCCGCCTCACGCCGCGCCGCACCGTTTCACTCGGCGGCACGTTCACCCAGCCCATCGAGGGAGCCGGCCAGATCTTCGTCACGCCGATTTGGACCTACAAGTCGCAGCACTACTTCGAGGACAACAACGCCTCCTTCGCCTACGGCCTGAAGCAAGACGGCTACGGCGTCGCCAATCTCCGCGTTGGCTGGCGTTCGCCCAAGGGCAAATGGGAAATCACCGCGCACGCCGAGAATCTCTTCGACAAGCAATACCTGATCGACGCCGGCAACACCGGCGGCTCCTTCGGCATCCCGACCTTCGTCGCCGGCGATCCCCGCCGCGTGGGTGCGAGTGTCACGCTCCGCTGGTAACCGGCCGTTCCCTTAATCGATCAGAAAGAATTCCGCCTGGGGCCGCCATTTCTTGGAAGCGCCGGGCATTACCAAAACAACAACACATCAGCGTATGAAAAAGAAAATCGTCTCCCAACCAGATCCAACCGCCCTCACCAGCCGTCAGGCATTTGTCATGACTTCGGCAGGCAGGCCACTGACCACTGCCAACCTGCAAGGAAGAAAGCCAATCGAGATCC
>JBEANZ010000728.1:0-4055 GCA_041165185.1 Verrucomicrobiota bacterium
CGCTCTCGATGTCGGCCGTGGAGTTGACGGCGCTGATGCGGAATTGGTCCTCGCCGTGCGCGATGGAATCGGTCGCGGTGAAATTCACCTCGTCACCCCGCACGGCTGCGGCCACGGTCGAAAAAACTTCCCACGCCCCCTGTGTCCGACGCTCCCGCCACCCTTGTCACTCCCGTTTTCGGCGCCGTGTTTCTCAGCTACGCGCGAGAGGACGCCGCCGCCGTGCTGCGCATCGCCGAGACCCTGCGCGCGAGCAGCGTCGAGGTCTGGTTCGATCAAAACGAACTCGTCGGCGGCGATGCGTGGGACGCGAAAATTCGCAACCAGATCGCCACGTGCGCGCTGTTCGTGCCGGTGATCTCGGCGGCCACCCAAGCGCGGCGCGAGGGCTACTTTCGGCTCGAGTGGCGGCTCGCGGCGCAGCGCTCGCACATGATGTCGGAGCGCACGGCGTTTCTCCTGCCCGTCGTGATCGATGCGACGCGCGACGCCGAGGCCGACGTGCCCGCGGAATTCAAGGCCGTCCAATGGACGCGGCTCTCCGAGGGCGAGGCCACGCCGCAATTCATCGAGCGAATGAAGCGGCTCCTCACGCCGGCGGTCGATGTAGGGCGGGGTCTCCCGACCCCGCCGTCGTCCGCATCGAGGCGCGTGGAGTCCGCGCCCGAAGCGGCAGGGTCGGGAGACCCCGCCCTACAACGGAAGCGTCCGCGTGCGAAGACTTGGATTTTCGCGGTCGCGTCGGTCGTGATGCTGGCGCTCATCGCATTCTTCGCCCTCCGCAAACCCGCCGTCACCGACAAATCGATCGCGGTGCTGCCGTTCGCGAATCTCGGCGCCGACAAGAACGACGAGTATCTCGGCGACGGCATGACCGAGGAGTTGCTCAACGTGTTCGCGAAGATCCCGAAGTTGAAAGTGGCGGCGCGGACGTCGTCATTTTTCTTCAAAGGAAAAAATCTGCCGGTCGCGGACGTGGGGAAGCAACTTGGCGTCGGCTTCGTGCTCGAAGGCAGCGTGCGCAAGACGGGCAACAAGCTCCGTATCACCGCGCAGCTCATCAACGCGGCCGACGGCTATCACCTCTGGTCCGAAACCTACGATCGCGACATGAACGACCTGCTCGCGATTCAGGCGGAGGTTTCGCAGCAGGTGATGAAGGCGTTGCTGGGAAAGCTTGGGGTGGAGGAGTCGCGTGCGCTTGAGTCGCGGGTGACGTCGAATCCGGAGGCGCATCGCTTCTATTTGCTCGGACGCTTTCATTTTGGCAAAAACACGCGGGCGGGCTGGGACGAAGCAATTCGCAGCTTCAACGAGGCGCTTCGGCTCGATCCCAAGCACGCGCTCGCCTACTGCGGCATCGCGGACACCTACGCCTGGATGGGTGGCAACACGATGTCGGGCAGGGAAGGCTGGGCGAAGGAAGAGGAGATGGCGCGCAAAGCCATCGCGCTGGACGCGAATCTGGCCGAGGGCCATTTCTCGCTCGGGCTCGCGTTGGCGAGCTCGTTTCGCTTCGCGGAGGGTGAAGCCGCGATGCGTCGCGCGCTTGCAATCAATCCCAATATGGGGCTCGCGCACGATCAACTCGGCTGGCTGTTGCAGATCCTCGCACGGAGTGACGAATCGATCGCACACTGCCGGAAAGCGCTGGAACTTGAGCCGGCCTCAGTGATCTTCTACACGGACTATGCGCTGAATTTGTTTTTCATGCGTCGCTTCGATGAAGGTCTCACGCAGGCGCGGCGTGGACTTGCCTTGGACCCAAACGATGCGGGTGCCCACACCATGGCGGGGTTGAATCTGGCCGGGCTGAAAAGATTTCCTGAAGCGATAGCGGAACTGCGGCGCGCGGTTGCGCTGGACGATCTGCCGTGGTTTCGAGGGCGGCTGGGTTGGGTTCTGGCGGCATCCGGTGACCGGTCCGGGGCACGTGAAATGTTGCGGGCACTGGATGAAATGGCGGCGGGCAGATACGTTGGGGCCCGGCGCCTACGCGCTGAAATATTTGGCGCTGGAGGAATTCGACAAGGCGTTCGAGTGGATGGACCGCGCGGTTGAGGCGCAGGACGGTATTTGTTGGTATCTGCTAAGCGACCCGGCATTCGATCCCGTGCGGCAGGAGCCGCGGTTCAAAGCGCTGTTGAAAAAGATCGGCCTCGAGAAGTGAGGCTGGCGGAGGCGAAGGGCGAGTGGGGCGGGTCTGTGACCCGCCCTCGAATGCCGTGCGTGGTTCAAAGTGCAGGTCGGAGTTCAGCCCTACTTTCAAACGCTACTTCCGCGCCGCAGCAATTCGCGCGAGGGTGGATCGGTTCACAACTGGGGCGCCGCCAGGCCGGCGGCGTGCGCGGCGCGGCGTTGATTCATGTCGAAGGTCAGCAGGCGCGTGCGACCGAGCAGTTGGGCGGCGGCTACGTGCAGCAGGTCGAGCGCGCGCACGTTGGCGACCGGCGTGATCGTGACGGCGAGTTCGTGCGCGCGGCGCAGCCACGCCGGGTGATCGAGTGCCGCGCGGCGGAAAATTCCCGTGGTCTGGCCGGCCGCGATTTCGCGCACGAGGGCGCCCGCTTCCGCGAGCGAGAGCTGGTGGCGCGCGACGAGCTGCATGAGGGCGTTGGTCGCCTCGTAAGTGCCGTAGTCGGTAAGCGGCAGGTGCGGCGGAGCGGTCCAGCCGCGGGCGAACTGCGCGGCGCGGGTGTGATTGGCGTCAGCCGCGACATGCAGCGAGACGATGAACGACGTGTCGGCGTAGTCGCTCACCGGCTGGCTTGCCCAGCCCAAAGCTTAACGATGTCGATGGCCCGCTTTTTCGGACCGAGGATGCTGCGGCTGCGGGCGGTGAAATCAGGCGGGGTCCAGTCGGCGGTCGGCACAGCCGTGGCATCGAATGTCCCGATGACCTTGCCCTGTTTCGTGATTTTCACGGGCGCGCGGCGCGCGGCGGCGTAGATACGCGGAAACTCGTGGCGCAGCTCTTTCACGGTGGCGGTGCTCATGGTTACACCTTGGGTATAACCAGAGCGTCCGGTCAAGGGATCGGTTGGGATGCGCTTGGGCAAAGCGCTTCGGTCGCGAAACGGCGGGTCACAGACCCCGCCCTACTTCACTTCAGCGCCGCGCCGATGCGCGCCAGGGCGGTCTCGACGTTGGCGCGGGAGTTGAAGGCGCTGATGCGCACGTGGCCTTCGCCGCATTTGCCGAAGCCGGCGCCGGGCGTGCAGACGACCTGTGCCTTGTCCAGCAGCAGGTCGAAGAATTCCCACGAGTCGCGGCCGGTGTTGACCCAGATGTACGGTGCGTTGTCGCCGCCAATGCAGCTCATGCCGAGCTTCGTCACCGCTTCGCGGATCAGCTTGGCGTTGCCGAGGTAGAAATCGGTCAGGGCCCGCGTCTGCGCCTGGCCTTCGGCGGAATAGACGGCCGCGGCGGCCTTCTGCACCGGGTAGGCGACTCCGTTGAACTTCGTCGTGTGCCGGCGGTTCCAGAGCGCGTGGACCGGGTGGGCCTTGCCGGCTGCGTCGTAGGCCATGAGGCTCTTGGGCACGACGGTGTAGGCGCAGCGCGTGCCGGTGAATCCCGCGGTCTTGGAGAAGCTGCGGAACTCAATCGCGACCTCGCGCGCGCCCTCGATTTCGTAGATGGAGTGCGGGATCGCGGGATTGCGGATGTAGGCCTCGTAGGCGCTGTCGAAGAGGATGACGGCTTTGTTCTTCTTCGCGTAGGCGACCCAGGCGGTGAGCTGCTCGCGCGTGGCGACGGCGCCGGTGGGGTTGTTCGGGAAACAGAGGTAGATGAGATCGGTGGCGACGGACGGGATGGCGGGCACGTAACCGTTGGCGGGCGTGCTATCGAGGTAGGTGACACCGGAGTAGCGGCCGTCGACGTTGGCGCCGGTGCGGCCGGCCATGACGTTGGTGTCGATGTAAACGGGATAAACCGGATCGGGGATCGCGAGGCGGATGTCGGCGCCGAAAATTTCCTGGATGTTGCCGCAGTCGCACTTCGCACCGTCAGAGATGAAGATTTCGTCGGCCTCGATTTGGCAGCCGCGCGCG
>JBEANZ010000729.1:0-6061 GCA_041165185.1 Verrucomicrobiota bacterium
AAATACCCGTTTTTCTACAAAAAACCGGGCCACTGCGCGGGCCAATCTTTCGCGTTTTACCTGAAAATCCATTCACGAGTCTGGCCCGCACACGGGCGCCACCGGGCACAATCTTTCCCCTCCCGCCCGACACCGTCCGACACGCCCGGCCGACCCGCCTGACCGGGCCGGCGCGACCCTCATGCGTCCTCAAGCGACGCGCCGGAGCCCGGGGTCCAGCGCCACCACGGTCGCCGCCCGCTTCGGCAACGTCACCGTCAGCACCCCCTGGGCAATCTCCGCTGTCATCGCCGCGAACTCAAAACTCCGCCCCACCCGGAGCCGGAGCTGGTAGTCGGGTTGGACCTCCTCCAGCCGCGCGCCGGACCAGTTGGGCCGCACCGTCCGACTTCGCCGGGCCGTCACGAACAGGTCCGCCCCGCGCGCCTCGATTTCCACACCCGAGGCCCGAACATCCGGCACAAACACCACCACCTGCAGCGCCCCCGCCGCCTCACGGCAGTCGTAGCGCGGCACGCGAAACGCCTCGGTGGTCAAATCGGAAGCGGGTTCGCCCGTCGAATCGGCGGCGGAGACGGCGGCAAGTTCCAGCGGGAGGCGGGAGGGCAGTGGGTTCATGGGAGGAGTCGCGGACGGAAGCGGCCCTCGGCAGTCTGATGACCGCCGGGCTGACAGAGGGCTAAACGCTTCCTGGGGAGGAGGTTTAGGTCTGGGAGCCCGGCTTGGTCTTCTTATTCCAAACGGAAACGCCCGCCCACCCCATCGCCCCGCAACGCTGCTGGCTCCGCATCAAGCGGGTGCCGGCACGGCGAGCGGGATGTTGGCGGGAGGCGGTCATGAAGCGAAATGCACGCTGCCTGTCGCAGCCCGTGTGCCAAGCCCCGATTTATTTGTGACGCGCAAGATTGCGCCGCGCTGTGCCGCCCCCAGCCTCCGCGCATGGCCCCGCCCACCGATTCCACCGCCACCGTCGCCGACCTCAAAGCCACCGTCCTCGCCTTCGTCCGCGCCCGCGACTGGGAGCAGTTTCACTCCCCGAAAAACCTCAGCATGGCCCTCGCCGCCGAGACCGGCGAACTCATGGAACACTTCCTCTGGGCCACCCCCGCGCAGTCCGCCGCCATCGCGCAAGACCCCGCCAAGCGCCAGAAAATCGCCGATGAACTCGCCGACGTCGTCATCTACGCCCTCGAATTCGCCAACATCACCGGCCTCGACCTCGCCACCGCCATCCACGCCAAGATGACCGCCAACGCCGCGAAATACCCCGTCGATAAATCCAAGGGCCGCTCCGAGAAATACACGGACCTGTAGAAATTTTCGATTTCCGAATCCCGATTTTCGATTCCGATCCTTCCCGCGCTGCCCGTCGCCGCCGGCCACCCGTTCGGTCCGCGAGGCACAAAAAAAGGCGGACGGCCCGTGCCGCCCGCCCACTCGAACATCGAGAATCGAAAATCGAAGATCCGATCCCGCCTCACGCTTTGCCGCCAAACGTGATGTAGTCGTCGAAATCCAGGATGTCCGCGAACGACCGGATATCGTCGCGCCCGGACTTGTTGCCCTTGATGACGCTCGCCACCCACTCGTGGCCATCGGCGCTGCCGGGGCCGACTTGCTCAACCCACGCCGACCACGCGATGACATCGTGACGCGCGCGCTTGGCGGTGGCGTCGACCCAGTTGAGGATCTCCAGATCGGTCTTCCCGGTCTTGATTTCCGCCAACATCGCGTCGGCGGAGATGCCCGTGAAGGCGAAGAGCATCTTGTCGATCGGACAATCGTAGTGGAAATCGCCGCCCTTGCCGGCGAGGACCGCGCGGGCCTTGTCGAGCAGGCGCGCGAGATGGGCGTAGCCGCCGAGACGCACGCGCAGGCTGCGCGGCGGATGTTGGGTGAGATCGGGAGCGCTGTAGTTAATCATGATGGAAACGATTGGGTTGAGGTTGGCGTTGAAAAATCCCCGGCGAATCCGGGGAACGGGTTTGAGTGGGCGGACGTTTTCCCGAGAGTCAACCCGCGCCGTGAAAAACCAACCCGTCGTCCGCCGTTTCTACGTCCTCCCCTGCTGCCTGCTCCTGCTCAACCTCGCCGTCGAGCTCGTCAGCTACAAAGCCCGCGTGCTCGGCGACCCGCTCCTGCGCACCGCCGCGATCATGGGCATGGTGCTCTGCGGCGGCTCGCTGGTGGGCTTCGTCGTCGCCCCCGCGATCGGCGCGCTCGTGGGCTGGCTGCACGGCGCGAGCCGGCGCAGTTGGGGCGAACTCGGCGAAATCCTCTTCCTCCTCGCGCTCGGCGTCGTGGTGTTCTGGCTCTACTACCGCATCTACATCCTCGGCCCCGAGTCGGTGTTGCCCCGCGAATGGTGGAACCCGCCGCTGCGCCGGTGAACGCATTTGGCAGTCGTGGGCGGTCAGCGTCAGTTGAGATCGTTGGGTTGAGAGCGTTGGGCTGAGAGCTTAGAGCCAAGAGCTGAGAGCAAAACCAGGCGGCAAAATCCGCGATGGACTTTGTCCGTTTTTCCAGGCCCGAAGCTCAGCCTTCAGCCTTCAGCCTTCAGCCTTCAGCCTTCAGCTTCTTGGCCTAAACACCTTCATCACCGCCTCGTTTGCCTCAAGCCGCGGCCCGCCGATGAGATCGATGCAGTAGGGAATCGCGGGAAACACCACCTCGAGATTCTCGCGGATCGCCTTCGGCCGCCCCGGCAAATTCACGATCAGCGTCCGCCCGCGGATCCCCGCCGTCTGCCGCGACAAGATCGCCGTCGGCACAAACTTCAACGACGCCGCCCGCATCAACTCCCCGAACCCCGGCAGCATTTTCTCGCACACCGCCACCGTCGCCTCGGGCGTCACATCGCGCACCGCCGGCCCCGTGCCGCCCGTCGTCACCACGAGGCAACACCCCGCCTCGTCCGCCATCCGCCGCAACTCCGCCGCGATGACCGCCTGTTCGTCGGGGATGATCTTGTAGTCCGTCTCAAACGGCGTCGCCAGCCACTCACGCAGCAACGCCACGCACGCCTTGCCGGGAATGTCTTCGTAGACGCCCGCGCTCGCGCGGTCCGAAATGTTGAGCACGCCAATTTTGATCATGAAAAACTCCTCCCGCCGATTACGCGGATCGACGCGGAGAAAACCAGCCTTTCATCCGCGCCCGTCCGTCGGACCTCCCGACGGCGCCCCCGGATCGCACCATCAGGCACCGCTCAAAGCCGCGCGCGCCGGTTTGATCCGTGTCGATCCGGGTGATCCGTGGTGAACTCATGCTCCATTCGCCCGAAGCGTTTCGCTCACGCCATGTCGGCCACGGCCGCAGCCGCGAACTGCGCAAAGATTTCCCCCGGCGTCACGCCCCGCTCCCGCAGCGTGCGCAACGCCAGCGCATCGTGCCGTTTCGCCAGCCGCTCGCCGCGCTCGTCGCGCATCAGCGGACAATGAAAATATCCCGGCGCCGCCCACCCCAGCGCGCGCATCAACAAAAGCTGCCGCCACGTGCTCTTGATCAGGTCCGCGCCGCGCACGACTTCGGTGATGCCCAGCTCCGCGTCGTCCACCGCGCACGAGAGCTGGTAGCTCGGCAAATCGTCCTTCCGCCACACCAGAAAATCCCCGAAGTCCCGCCCGGCCACCGCGCGTTGCTCGCCGAATTTTCCGTCGTGGAAAACCACCGCCTCGCCGTCCGGCACGCGAAACCGCCAGTTCACCGCGATCGTTTCGCCGAGCGGCGGCAGCGGCGCGTCCGCCGCCGGACGAAACTGCGCCGGATAGACCGGCTCGTCGTCCGCCCCACCCTCATGCGGCGCCCCGATCGCCTCGAGCACATCGCGACGCGACCGCGTGCACGGATAAATTTTTCCCGCCGCGTGCAACCACTCCAACGCCGCCCGATACCGCCCGCGCCGCGCGCTCTGCGCAATCATCGGCTCCTCCCAAACGAGACCCAGCCACCGCAAATCCGCGATCATCGCGTCGACGAAATCCAACCGAAACCGGATCGCGTCGAGATCGTCGTTGCGCAGCAGCAACGTCCCGCCCGCCGCGCGCGCCCGCTCGGCGGCAAACCAAAACGTCCGCGCGTGCCCGAGGTGCAGCAGCCCGGTCGGCGACGGCGCGAGCCGCCCGCGATAGTGAGTCGGAGTTGAAACCACGGATAGACACGGATGAACACGGATGACCGAAACATGGCAACCGATTCCCCGATTTTATCCGTGTCTATCCGTGTCCATCCGTGGTTAAAAAACCAAATGCCCAAACTGCTCTGCGTTTACTGCTCCTCCAGCGATCGCCTCGATCCGAAATACGCCGCCGTCGCGCACGACCTCGGCCGCGCGCTCGTGGCGCACGGCTGGGGCCTCGTTTACGGCGGCGGCAAGACCGGGCTCATGGGCGCCGTCGCGCGCGGCACGAAGTCCGCCGGCGGCTACGTCGTCGGCATCATCCCCGAGTTCATGAAGGCCCGCGAACTCGCCTTCACCGAAGCCGACGAACTCGTGACCGTCGTGACGATGCGCGAACGCAAGCAACTCATGGAAGAGCGCGCCGACGCGTTCGTGACGCTCCCCGGCGGCTGGGGCACGCTCGAGGAAATCCTGGAAATCCTGACGCTGCGCCAACTCGACCTCGTGAAAAAACCGTGCGTGTTCCTGAACCAAGACGGCTTCTACGATCCGCTGCTCGCGCTCTTCGACCGGATGCTCGCGGATAAATTTTTCAAGCCGTCCAACATGGAACTCTTCCGCGTCGCCGCGACGGTGGAGGAAGTCTTCCCCCAACTCGCCGCCGCCCGCACCGCGCAAGCGGAGCCGAAGTGGTTCGAGACGCGGTGAAGCCGACGCCCCGAAACGCTCTGGGCAAATCTGCGGGCAAGATGCCCGTGCCTCGTGGCATGGGCGACCTGCTCATGTTCAGGAAAGCCCCGCAGCACCGCGCCGTTTGCCCGGCGTCCCCTTTACCATGCACCGCGCCGCCGTCCTGACTCTCCTCCGCGCCCACGCCGCGTGCGCGCTCGACGCGCACGAGGCGGCGATGGCGGCGGAAATTATCCGTTTCACCGAGGCGCACACGGATTGCCTGCTGCGCTCGTGCGTCCCCGGCCACCTCACCGGCTCCGCGTGGGTCGTCAGCCCGGACCGCACGCAGACGCTCCTCACGCACCACCACAAACTCGACAAGTGGCTCCAACTCGGCGGCCACGCCGACGGCGACGGCGATCTGCTCGCGGTCGCGCTCCGCGAAGCGCGCGAGGAGAGCGGCCTCACGCGCGTGCGCGCCGTGAGCATGGAAATCTTCGACTGCGACCGCCACCTGATCCCCGCCCGCAAGAGCGACCCGGCGCACTATCACCTCGACCTGCGTTTCCTGATCGAAGCGGACCCGACGGAGCCGCTGGTGATTTCCAACGAGTCCAAGGCCCTCGCATGGGTGGACCTCGCGCGCGTGACAGCGCTCAACCCCGAGGAGTCGATGGCGCGGATGGTGCGAAAGACGCTGCGTCCGTGAAGGTGGAGCGCGTTGTCCCCAACGCGCTTGGCCACAACGCGCGTGCGCGCGCGTCCAGCAGAGCCCGTGTAGGCCGCGAACACGCTCGCGCTCGGGAGAACGCGAAGAAGCGCCCGCAAGCGGGTTACCTACAAAAACCAAACCCCGGAAATTTCCCGCAGATTCAGGAAACCACAGATTGAAATCCGCGGAGCCCTGAATCTGCGGGAATTCGTCTTTCGGAACTTCGAAGGAGGGTGCGCCCACATCGTTGGCCGCGAGCTCGCTCGCGCTCGGGCGCGCGCGAAGAAGCGCCCGCGAGCGAGCTGCCTACGAAAACCAAGACCCGGAAATTTCCCGCAGATTCAAGAAACCACAGACTGAAATCTGCCGAGTCCTGAATCTGCGGGAATTCTTCTTCCGAATCCTCAAGGGTAATGCGCCCGCGTCGCAGGCCGCGAGCTCGCTCGCGCTCCGTGGCACGCGCACGAGCGCCCGCAAGCGGGCTGCCTACGAAAACGAAAGCCCGGAATTCTGCGGCGGCTTCAAGACTGCGCGGCGCCGATTCGCCCCAAGAAAAG
>JBEANZ010000730.1:0-5254 GCA_041165185.1 Verrucomicrobiota bacterium
CATGGAAAAGGTTAAACCCGGCAACGCCCGCGCGCCCGGCATCGCCGAGCAAATCGCCCGCCGCCTTGAGGCGGAGATGAAGATGGTGCGCTCGTTCAACGACCCGCGCGGCGTCTACGCCCGCCTGCCCGTCAATCTCTCGATCCGCTGATCGCGTTTTTCTTTTGCCCGCGCCCGCCTCGCCCGTCCCGCCACCCATGTCCCACACCCACACGCTCTCGATCGATTGCCCGGCCACCGCGATTCCGGCGGGCCATGCCGCCACGTTGGCGGCGGGGACGGAGGTGTTCGTCGTGCAGACGCTCGGCGGCAGCGTGACGGTGCGCGCGGACGGCGGGCTGTTTCGCATCACGCGGGAAAACGCGTCCGCCCTCGCGGGCTTCACGCTCGCGGAGGACGCCGCGCCGGCCGCGGCCGAGTTCAGCGAACAGGCCGTGTGGGACGCGTTGAAGACCTGCTTCGATCCCGAAATCCCCGTCAACATCGTCGACCTCGGCCTCGTCTACGATCTCGCGATCGAGCGGACGGCGGCGGGGGCGCATGTGCTGGAGATGAAGATGACGCTCACCGCGCCCGGCTGCGGCATGGGCCCGACGATCGCGGAGGATGCGCGGCAAAAAATCGCCGCGCTCCCGAGCGTGGAGTCCGCGAAGGTCCACATCGTGTGGGACCCGCAATGGACGCCCCACATGATCTCGCCGGCGGGGAAACGCGTGCTCGGCCTGGAGTAGGGCGGCGGGCGGGGGCCGCATCCGATGGAGTGAAGCGCGGTCGTGCGCTCGGCGCGTTTGCGTAGCGGCGGGCGTCCCTGCCCGCTGAAATGCGGGGCCAATCCGGCCCGCAGCCGGGTCGCCCCGCACCGGGTGCGCCGCAGAGAAAATCGGATCGCGTCTGTAATCTGAAGACACTGCGATTCTACGGTCGTCAATCGTGACGACGCCGACGTCACCCCGATGCCCCTCCTCAATTTCTTCGCACGCCTCCTCCCGCTGATCCTCGCGCTTGCGACCGCCGCGAACGGGCGCGGCGCGGCGATGCCATCGCCGCATGACTTCGCGAGCCTGCGCGCGCAGGTGGCTACGCTCGGCGAGTTGACGCGCCCGCCTGTCGTGTATCCCGCCGAAGGCTTCGCCCCGACGGGCACGATTCAGCCGCTGTTCTTCGACGGCCTGCCGTGGAAAGGAAAACCCACGCGCGTCTTCGCGTGGCTGGGGATGCCTGCGGCGAAATCCACGGCGGAAAAAATCCCCGGTGTCGTGCTCGTGCATGGCGGCGGCGGCACCGCGTTCAAGGAATGGGTGCAGAAGTGGAACGCCCACGGCTTCGCCGCTATCTCGATCGCCGTCGAGGGGCAGACCGATGAACGCATTCCTGGTGCGCCCGCCGGTGCGCAATGGAAACGGCACGCCTTCGCCGGCCCCGCGCGCAATGCCATCTACGGCGACTCTGCCGAACCGCTCGCCGATCAGTGGATGTTTCACGCCGTCGCCGATGTCGTGCTCGCCAACTCCCTGCTCCGCTCGCTGCCCGAAGTTGACGCCACGCGCGTCGGCGTCTGCGGCATCTCGTGGGGCGGCATCATCACCTCGACCGTCGTCGGCATCGATGCGCGTTTCGCCTTCGGTATTCCCATCTACGGCTGCGGCGCGCTCGACCGCGCGGCCAACCAATACGGCCGCGCCCTCGCCGACCTCCCGCTCTATCGCGAAGTCTGGGAACCGCTCCTCCGTCTGCCGCGCGCCGCGATGCCGCTGCTCTGGCTCACCGGCCCGAACGACGCGCACTTCCCCCTCGCCGCACAACAGCTCAGCTACCGCTCCGCTCCCGGCCCGCGCATGGTGAGTGCGCCCTTCGACATGAAGCACAGTCACCCCGCCGGCTGGCTGCCGCCCGACAGCTACGCCTTTGCGAAGGCCGTCATCGAAGCCGGCCGCCCGTGGGCGCGCGAGATCACCCAGAGCAACCGTGACGGCACCGCCCGCGTTGAATTCGAAACCACGCGCGCCGTCCGCGACGCCGTGCTCGTTTTCAAGCGCGCCGCCGACTGGGAAAAAATCGCCGCTCAACTCGAAACTTCCGCCGATCGCACCCGCGTCACCGCCACGGCCGCAGTGCCGGCCGGCACCATCGCCTACTATTTCAACCTCGATGCCGACGGCGTGACACTCTCGTCTGAGTATCAGGCCCTCTCGGCGATTTCCCCGAAGCCATAGTTCCTTTCGTTTCACTCCCCATGACCCTCAGAAAATTCGCCTCCGTCCTCATTGCTGCCCTGTCGCTGGCCACCTCGGTCCACGCCGAGCCTTCGCTCGTTTACGAAGGCACGGCCGGCCCCGGCAAGGGCAAGCACATCGTCTTCCTCTCCGGCGATCATGAGTATCGCTCGGAGGAAACACTGCCCGCGCTCGCGCGCGTGTTGGCGAAACATCACGGCTTCAAATGCACCGTGCTGTTCAACGTCGATGCGAAGTCCGGCACGATCGTGCCCGGCAACTCCAACTCCCCCGGCCTCGAGGCGCTCGCCACCGCCGATCTCGCGGTGGTCTTTTTGCGCTTCCAGGATTTCCCGGCCGAACAGATGCAGCACGTCGCGGCGTATCTGGATCGCGGCGGTCCCGTCATCGGGCTGCGCACGGCGACGCACGCCTTCAAGATTCCCGCGACCGGCACCTACCAAAAATATTCTTGGGACAACAAGGGCGCCGACTACGTCGGCGGCTTCGGCCATCAGGTCCTCGGGCAGTCGTGGGTCGGCCACTACGGCGGCAATCACAAACAGAGCACGCGCATCGAGATCGTCGCCGCGCTGGCGGGCCATCCGATTTTGCGCGGCGTGAAAGACGTCTGGGTGCAGGCCGGCGGCTATGTGGGCAAACCCACCGACGGTGAAATCCTCACCACGGCCCAGCCGCTCAACGGCATGACGCCCGATTCCCCGCCCGACGCGACGAAGCCGCCGATGCCCTCCGAATGGACGCGCACCTACAAAAGCCCCTCGGGAAAAACCGCCCGCGTCTTCACGTCGCTCTACGGCGCCTCCGAGGATCTGCTCAACGACGGCTACCGTCGCATGTTGGTGAACGCCGCGTTCTGGGCCGTGGGCCTCGAGACCGCGATCAAGCCCGACCTCAACGTCGCCTTCGTCGGTCCCTACAAGCCGAGCACGTTTGGCAACAACCGCTACATCGCGGCGATCAAGCCCGCGGCCTACGCCGGTTTCGCGAGCCAAATTCCCGCGCCCGGCTCACCTCCGCCGCCCGCCCCAAACGCGAAGGCGAAGGCCAAGCAGGCGGAGAAAACTGCACCGGCCACCACACCTGCTCCGACGCCCTCGCCGGCTCCGGCGCTCACGCCCACTTTAGAACCGAAAGCCGAGGCCACGCCCGCTCCGCAGGCCGACGATGCCGCCAAACAGAAATCGCGAAAGCAGGCGCGCGCCGCGCAGCCGGCGAAAAAAGTCGATGCGCCCCACAGCATGAAAGCCGAGCCGGCCACCGCGACGGCGCGGCGTCCGCAAGTCGTCGCGCCGCCGAGCAAGGGCGAACGCATCGTGCTCATCGGAAACGGCCTCGCCGAGCGCGATGTTTACTACAGCCGCATCGAGACGGAGCTGGCGCTGCGCTATCCGGAGCACGCGTTGTTTCTCCGCAACATGGGCCACGTCGGCGACACGCCCGGCTTCCGCCCGCATCCGTCGCGCGCGTCGCAGTGGGCGTTTCCCGGCGCCGAAAAATTTCACCCCGAACTCAACGTTCACAAAGGCCAGGGCTTCTTTCCCACGCCCGACCAGTGGCTCACGCACCTCAAGGCCGACACCATCGTCGCGTTCTTCGGTTACAACGAATCCTTCGACGGCCCAACGAAGGTCGCGAACTTCGAGGCCGAGTTGGAAGCGTGGGTGCAGCACACCTTGGGCAAGGCCTACAACGGTGAGGCCGCGCCGCGCCTCGTGCTCGTCTCGCCCATCGCCTACGAAAATCAGTCCGCCAAACGCGACCTGCCCGATGGCGTGAAGGAAAACGCCAGCCTTGCGCTCTATGCCAACGCCATCGCGGCCGTCGCGAAGAAGCACGGCCTCACCTTCATCGATCTCTTCAAGCCGACGCAGGCGCTCTACGCGAAAGCGCGCGAGCCACTCACGACCGGCGGCTTCATTCCGAATGACGAAGGCTACCAGCACGTCGCCAAGCTTCTCGCGACCGGACTCTACGGCGAGCAAGCGCGCGTCTCGCGCGCCGATGCCGCGCTGGTGCACGGTGCCGTGAAACAGAAGGACTATTTTTGGAATAACGACTACAACCTTGTGAACGGCGTGCACGCCTACGGCCGGCGTTACGGCCCCTACGGCCCGCAAAATTATCCCGACGAGGTGAAAAAGACCCGCGAGATGACCGCGCTCCGCGACACGGTCATTCACGAGGTCGCCCTCGGCAAAAAAACGGATCTCACTGTCGATGACAGCACGACCCACGTCTTGCCACCGGTGCCGACGAACTACACGCCGAGCATCAAGAACGGCACCACGCAGATTCTCCCCGCCGACGAGGGCGTCGCGGCGCTCACCGTTCCTCCGGGCTACAAGGTCGAGCTCTTCGCGAGCGAGAAGGAGTTTCCGAATCTCGCGAATCCCATGCAGCTCTCCTTCGACAACCGCGGCCGTCTCTGGGTCGCCGTCATGCCCGCGTATCCTGCCTATCGCCCGGGCGACGCGTTGCCGAATGACAAAATTCTCATCTACGAGGACACCGACGGCGATGGGAAGGCCGACAAGGAAACCGTCTTCGCCGATCATCTCTATCTGCCCATCGGCTTCGAGTTCGCGCCCGAGGGTGTTTATGTTTCGCAGGAGCCGAATCTCGTTCTCCTCCGGGACACCGACGGCGACGGCAAAGCGGATCGCCGCGAGATCATCCTCGGCGGTTTCGACACGCACGACACGCACCACGCCATCAGCGCCTACACCGCCGATCCGAGCGGAGCCTTCATGCTGTGCGAGGGCGTCTTTCTGCACAGCAACGTCGAGACACCCTACGGTCCCGTGCGCTGCGTCGATGGCGGCTTCTTCCGCTACAGTCCGCAGCGCGGGATGCTCGAGCGCACGATCCAGATGCAGATTCCCAATCCGTGGGGCTACGTCTTTGACCGCTGGGGCCAGGATTTTTTCCTCTTCACCTCCGGCACCAGCATGAACTGGGCCCTGCCGATGCAGGTGAAGCCCACCTTCGGCAGCAAGACCCCCGCGACCGTCGATCTC
>JBEANZ010000731.1:0-5146 GCA_041165185.1 Verrucomicrobiota bacterium
CCGCACCCCGCCCGCCGGCACCGGCGCGCCGAAAGCCGCCGTCCCGAAAAAATCCCCCGCGACTCCGCCTCCGCCCGCACCGCCGCGTGAGTGATCGCTTTCTTTTCCCCATGAAAATCCGCCCCCTCGTTCTCGTTGCATCGCTTCTCCTCGCGTTGGCTTCCGTCGCCGCCGCCGCCGACCGCGGCTTCGTTTCGCTCTTCAACGGCAAGGACCTCACGCACTGGAAAATCCCCGCCGGCGACAACGGCCACTGGAAAGTCCTCGACGGCGTGATCGACTACGACGCGCGCAGCGAGGCCCCCGGCGACAAGAACCTCTGGTCCGAAAAAGAATTCGGCGACTTCACCCTGCGCATCGACTGGCGCATCAAGGAGACCACCGGCCTCTACCCCGTGCCCACCGTCCTCCCCGACGGCACCCACAAGAAAGGCCCCGACGGCAAAGACCTCATCACGCCCACGCCCAACGCCGACTCCGGCATCTATCTCCGCGGCACGAGCAAGGCCCAGCTCAACATCTGGTGCTGGCCCATCGGCTCCGGCGAAGTTTACGGCTACCGCATGGATGCAAAAATGCCGCCCGCCGTCCGCGCCGGCGTCACGCCGAAACTCCGCGCCGACAAACCCGTCGGCGAATGGAACACCTTCGAAATCACGCTGCGCGGCGACCGCCTCACCGTCGTCCTCAACGGCCAAACCGTGATCGAAAACGCGCAGCTCCCCGACGTCCCCGCGCGCGGCGCGCTCGCCCTCCAACACCACGGCGGCTTCGCCAACGGCAAATACAACCCCGCTTCCTCTCTCGTCCAATTCCGCAACATCTCGATCAGGGAACTCTGAGTCGTGGACGAGGCGTCCCGCCTCGTGTTTTCCCGCCACGC
Organism: Verrucomicrobiota bacterium; assembly: GCA_041165185.1. Taxonomy (GTDB): domain Bacteria; phylum Verrucomicrobiota; class Verrucomicrobiia; order Opitutales; family Opitutaceae; genus JBEANZ01. The sequence goes on from JBEANZ010000731.1 coordinate 884, forward strand.
CTCGCCCCACTCGTCCCCACCCCGCGTTCCCCAATCTGCGGTTCCCTGAATCTGCGGGAAATCTCCTCCTCCTCCAAAATTTCCGCGCCCCTCTACTCCACCTTCCCATGCTCCTCCCCCGCTCCGCGTTCCTCCCCAATCTCGCCTACCTCGCGTTCCTCGTCGCGGTCTCCCTCCCGCTCGCCGCGCAACAACTCCTCGTCCCGCCCTACGTCCAACCCGGCGAACTCGCGACCCTCGACGCCCGCGACGAAAAAATCATCGCCTGGCTCACCGACCAAACCCCCGGCGATTTCACCGTCGAGTTCTCTGTCACCTCCCTCACCGCGCCCTCCTCCGATTCCGCCGCCGCCTCAGCCGCCTCCTCCTCCCGCACCGCCACTCCCACGCGCACCGTCCTCGATCTTTCCGCGACCCAGCACTTCTACAAATACGCCGCGCCGCTCCGCGATCTCCCGTTCGACGCCACCGTCACCTACCGCGTCAAACTCGCCGGCCGCGTCCTCCACGAGGCCGCCTTCGCCACGCGCAAGTCCCGCGCGCAACCCGTCCGCTTCGCCGTCACCGGCGACGCCGCCGCCGGCCGCCCCGACGCCCGCAAAATCGCCGACGCCATCGCCGCCGCCCGCCCCGATCACCTCCTCATCGCCGGCGACATCGTTTACTCACGCGGCCTCGTCAGCGAATACGCCGCGAAATTCTGGCCCGTCTACAATCGCGCCGCCCCCACCGGCCCCGCGCTCCTCGCCTCCACCGTCCTCTACGCCGTCCTCGGCAACCACGACGCCGGCGTCACCCGCCTCCCCGAGCTCCCCGGCGACGCCGGCATCGCCACCTTCGACACCTACCCGGACTCGCTCGCCGCGTTTTATTTTTTCCACGCCCCGCGCAACGGCCCGCCCGCCCTCACCCGCCCGCCCGCCGACGCCAAGTTCGCCGCCACCCGCGAAAAACTCGCCGCCGTCACCCATCCCGGTTTCCTCCCCGTGATTGGCCCCGCCGACAAAGTCGCCGCCTTCCAAGCCGCCGCCGGCGCCACCTACCCCGCGCTCTGCCACTACTCGTTCGACAGCGGCCCCGTGCATTTTCTCGTGCTCGATTCCAACCGCTTCACCGACCCGCGCGACCCGCTCCTCACCGCCTGGATCCGCCGCGACCTCACCGCATCCCGCGCCCCGTGGAAAACCGTTTTCTTCCACCACCCCGGCTTCAACGCCTCCCTCAAACACAACGCCGAACAAACCGCCCGCCACTGGTCCCCGCTCTTCGAAGCCTGCGGCGTCGACGTCGTCTTCTCCGGCCACGTCCACAACTACCAGCGCACGCACCCGCTGCGTTTCGCCCCCGCCGCCGACGCCCCGGCGAAAGGCCTCATCCCCGGCGCCTTCACGCTCGACGCCAAATTCGACGGCATCACGCGCACCGTCCCCGCCGGCATCATCTACCTCGTGACGGGCGGCGGCGGCGCCGGCCTCTACGACACCGAGCTCACGGGCCACCCGGAGAAATACAAATTCAACCCCGGCGAACCCAACTACATCGCCCGCTTCATCTCCGACCGCCACTCCTTCACCCTCGTGGAAGCGACCACCCAAACCCTCACCATCCGCCAACTCGACCCCACCGGCACCGAACTCGACCGCCTGAAAATCACGCACCGCTAAACCCCGAAGCGAGCCCAGCCCCGTAGGCCGCCCGCTCGCGGGCGCTCCCCTCCCGACCACCGCCGCGCCCCGCCGCCCCCGCATGATCCCTACCCCCCGCCTCCCCCTGCTCGTCCTCACCTCCGCCGCCGCCCTCGCGATCACCCTCGCCGCGCCGTCCCCCGCGCGCGCCGCCTCGGCCCCCGCCGATCCCGCGCTACTCCCGCCCGCCGCCACGCGCCCCGTCGACTTCGCGCGCGACATCCAACCGATCTTCGAGGCCAGCTGCGTGCAGTGCCACGCGCGCGGCAAAGCCAAGGGCGCGTTCTCGCTCGAGACGCGCGCCGATTTCCTCGCCGGCGGCGATTCCGGCGCCCCCGCCCTCGCCGGCCGCAGCGCGGCAAGCCCCGTCGTCGCCATGATCTCCGGCCTCGATCCGGAAAGCATGATGCCGAAGAAAGGGAAAAAACTCACCCGCGACCAAGTCGCCCTCTTCCGCGCCTGGATCGATCAAGGAATGCCTTGGCCCGACACGATCACGTTCTTCCGCGCCGAGCCCGCCAACCTCCGCCCGACTGCGCTCATCGATCCCCCCGCGCCCGCCAACTCCGCGCCGGCCGCCCCCTCGCTTTCCTCTCCGGTCGATCGCCTGCTCGCCCCGTATTTCGCCGAGCACCACATCGGGTGGCCCGCGCCCGTCGACGACGCCACCTACGCGCGCCGCGTGTGGCTCGACACCATCGGCCTTCTCCCGCCGCTTGCGGAGCTCGACGCGTTTCTCTCCGACCGCGCGCCCGACAAACGCGCCCGCCTTGTCGCCCACCTGCTCGCCGACAATCAGCGCTACGCCGAGCACTGGCTCACGTTTTGGAACGATCTTCTGCGAAACGACTACAAGGGCCCCGGCTACACCGATGGCGGCCGCAAGCCGATCACGCCGTGGCTCTACACCGCCCTCGCGCAAAATCTCCCCTACGATCGCTTCGTCGCGCAGCTCGTCGATCCGGGCGCGGCGGCGGAGGGTTTTGCCAACGGCATCATCTGGCGCGGCGTCGTCAACGCGAGCCAGGTGCCGCCGATGCAGGCCGCACACGGCATCGCGCAGGTTTTCCTCGGCGTGAATCTCAAGTGCGCCTCGTGCCACGACAGCTTCGTCAACGACTACACGCTCGCCGACGCCTACGGCCTCGCCGCGATCTATTCGCCCACGCCGCTTGAGATCGCCGAGTGCGACAAGCCCACCGGCCACCAGGCCAAGGTGAAATTCCTCTACGCCGAAATCGGCGGCCTCGACGCCACCGCCGCGCCCGCCGCGCGCAAACGCCAGCTCGCCGAAATCATCACCGGCCGCGCCAACGGCCGCCTCCCGCGCACGATCGTGAATCGCCTCTGGGAACGTTTCCTCGGCCGCGGCCTCGTCGAGCCGCTCGACGAAATGGACCGCCCCGCGTGGTCGCCCGCGCTGCTCGACTGGCTCGCCGAGGATCTGGTCGCGCACGGCTACGACCTGAAGCACACGATGGCGCGCATCCTCACCTCGCGCGCCTACCAGTTGCCGTCGGTGCCCGCGCGCGAGACCGAGGAGCACTTCGTCTTCCGCGGCCCCGCCGTCCGCCGCCTCACCGCCGAGCAATTCTCCGACGCGCTGCACACGGTCGCCGCGCTCCCCCGCGCGCGCGCCGATGCGAAACTCAACCGCGCCGCCGCCCTCGCACCGACGGCCACTGCGCTCCCGCTCGCGCCGAAATGGATCTGGGGCGTCGCCGGCGCCGCGGAGCGCGCCACGCCCGCGACCTACGTTTTCCGCCGCACCGTCACGCTCGCGGCCGCACCCACCGAGGCCGTCTTCGCCGTTTGCGCCGACGACAACTTCACCGCCCGCATCAACGGCAAAGCCGCCGGCACCTCACCCCGGCGCAACGGCGTCGCCCCCGAATGGCTCGACGTCCGCCCGCTCCTCCACGCCGGCGAAAACCTGATCGACATCATCGTCACCAACCTCCCGCCCGACGAAGGCCGCCTCGCCTCGGTGAAAACCGACGCGCTCCCCGCCGCCGATTCCCCCGCCGGCCTCATCCTCTACGCGCGCGTGCGCGTCGGCGAAACGGTGGCCGATTTCGTCACCGACGAAAATTGGACCGCGCAAGCCACACGCCTCCCCGCCACCGGCGATCCGTTCGCGAAACTCTCCGCCCGCGCCCCCGCCGACGCTCGGCCGGCCGTCCCCCTCGGCGACCTCGATCTCGCCCCGTGGAAACTCGGCGCGCCCTTCCTCGCCCTCGCCGCCGCCCCGAAGGACGCGCTGCCCGTCGAACGCGCCTCGCTCGTGAATTCCGATCCATTGATGGCCGCGCTCGGCCGCCCGAACCGCGAGCAAACCACCACCGTGCGCCAAGCCAACGCGACGACGCTCCAAGCCCTCGAACTCACGAACGGCGTCACGCTCGCCGCGCTCCTCAAACGTAGCGCCGAAAAACTCACCGCGAAATCTCCGGAGAAAATTTTCCGCCACGCCCTCGGCCGCGCGCCGTCCGCCGCCGAGTCGTCGCTCATCGCCTCGTTGTCCGGCACGCCCGCGCAAGCCGAGGGCGTCGAAGATTTCCTCTGGAGCCTCGCGATG
>JBEANZ010000732.1:0-2739 GCA_041165185.1 Verrucomicrobiota bacterium
CCCGCGCCGACACCTCCCCGTAGCGCCGTATTCTTGATGGACCCGATCCCGCTCTCGGCTCTCAACGACTTCCTCTTTTGCGAGCGGCGGGCGGCGTTGAAGTTCATCGAGGGCCTGCGCGCGTCCAACGAGCACACGCTCCTCGGGGACCTCGCGCACGCGCACGTCGACACGCCCGGCTACGAGCAGCGCGCGGGCTGGGAATTGCTCCGCGCGCTCCCGCTGTTTTCCGACCGGCTCGGGCTCTCCGGCAAAGCCGACCTCGTCGAGGTCCGCTACGCGGACCTCGAATTTCAAATCGGAGAGCTCAAATCTGAGATACCGCGCCGCGTGCTCGCGGCGCGGCCGGTGGAATACAAAAAGGGCCCGCAACGCCGCTTCGACAACGACGAGGTGCAGCTCTGCGCGCAGGCGCTCTGCCTCGAGGAAATGTTCGGCGTCGCCATCGACTCCGGCGCGATTTTCCATGCGCAATCGCAACGGCGCAGCGAAGTCGCGTTCGCCGCCGCGCTCCGCCAGCGGACGCTGGCGGCGATCTCAGATTTGAGATCCTTGATTTCAACTTCAACGCTGCCCAGGGCAGCGTTGAAGCCGCAGTGCGAGGGCTGCTCGCTGCACGAGGTCTGCCTGCCCGAGGCCGCCGGCCGGCGGGCGCCGCGACTGTTCGAGCCCCGGTCCTATTGATCTCAGACTTCAGAACTCAAATTTCAGAGTCCGCTTTCTCCCAACGGAATCCAGCCCCCAACCTCCCTCCCCCCAAAAAACCATGCCCACCTACCAGCGCTTCGAAGACCTCCCCGTCTGGCGGACCGCCGCCGAACTCTACGACCGCACCGACGATTTCCTCGACCGCGCCCCGCCGCGCCTGCGCCACTCGTTTCGCGACCAGCTCGAGCGCGCCACGCTGTCCGTTTCCAACAACATCGCCGAGGGTTTCGAGCGCGGCACCACCAACGAGCTGCTGGCCTTTCTCTACATCGCCCGCGGCTCCGCCGGCGAAGTGCGCTCCATGCTCATGCTCGGCAGCCGGCGGCCCTACCTTTCAAATTTCAAATCTGAGATTTCAGATCTCATCGGGCTCGCCGAATCCTGCTCGCGCCAGATCCGCGGCTGGGCCGACTCGCTGCAAAATTCCGACATCGCCGGCCCGCGCCACCTGAACGACAAAACCCGCGCCGATTACGCGAAACGCAAGTCCCGCGAGGCTGGCGCCGGCCAGTTCAACGCCCTGCTCCTCCAGCACCTGCCGCCCGATCACCCGCAGCATCCGAAGAACCGGCCCACGCCCTGACCCCGGTCGCCGGCCGCGCGGCGCGGCCGGCAAATCTCAAATCCGGGATCTCAAATTTCAAATGGCGCAACGCGCCCATGCAAACCCTCCAAAACACCCTCTACCTGCTCACGCCCGGGCTCTCCGTCCATCGCGACGGGCTGGCGCTCCGCATCGAGCACGAGCGGCAGCTCAAGCTCTCGCTGCCCGTCCACAATCTCGAATCGGTCTTCGTCTTCGGCGCCGACATCTACCTCTCGCCCGCCGTGCTCCGCCTGTGCTGGGAGCATGGGGCGGCCGTGTGTTTTTTCACGGACTGGGGCCGGTTGGAGGCGCGCGTCGAGGGCGTGCCGCGCGGCTCCGTGCACCTGCGGCGCCTGCAATTCCGCGCGGCCGACACCGCCGCCACGGCCGCGCCGCTCGCCCGCGCGCTCGTCGCCGGCAAACTCCACAACACCCGCTGGCTGCTCTCCCGCAGCGCCCGCGACGCCGCCGACGAGGCGGATGCCCTCGCGCTCCGCACCACCGCCGACCAGCTCGCGTTTCTCCTGCGCGAACTGGAGCGTGCGCCCGACGAGGCCGACGTCATCCGGGGTCTCGAAGGCCAGGCGGCGGCGCTGCACTTCGCGGTGTTTGCGCGCCACCTCCGCCCGGCGCTCCGCGCCGCGTTTCCCTTCGACGGCCGCAATCGCCGGCCGCCGCGCGACGCGCTCAACTGCCTGCTCTCCTTTCTCTACGCGCTCCTGCGGCACGACTGCGTGTCGGCGCTCACGGCGGTCGGCCTCGACCCGTTTGTCGGCTTCCTGCACGTCGACCGGGCGGGCCGCGAGTCGCTCGCGCTCGATCTCATGGAGGAATTTCGCCCGTGGGCCGAGCGGCTGGCGCTGACACTGGTGAACCGCGGCGAGTTGAAACCCGCCGACTTCCGCGCGCGCGAGGGCGGCGCCGTCGAGTTGACCGACGGCGCGCGCAAGACCGCCGTCGCCGCCTACCAGCAACGCAAGGCCGAGGAACTCACCCACCCGCTGTTTCGCGAAAAAGTGCGTCACGGCCAGCTCGCGTTCATCCAGGCCCGCCTGCTGGCCCGGGCCGTGCGGGGCGACGAGCCCTACGCCCCGCACCTGTTTGCGTAGCCGCCGAGTTTTCCGCGCCGCCACCCACCGTCCCGCCGCCATGTTTCTCCTCGTCACCTACGATGTCGCGACCGCCGACGCCCGCGCCGGCGCGCGCCGCCTGCGCCGGGTGGCGAAGGCGTGCACCTCGTTTGGCGTCCGCGTGCAGAAGTCGGTGTTCGAGATGCAGCTCGGCCAGAAGGAGTGGGTGGAGTTGCGCGCGCGACTGCTGGCCGAAATCGATCCGCAGCGGGACTCGTTGCGCGTCTACGTCATCGACCAGGCGAGCCAAAGCCGCATCGAACACCACGGGGTTGGGCGGCCGGTGAACGTGGTGGAGGACGCGTTGATGCTGTA
>JBEANZ010000733.1:0-3151 GCA_041165185.1 Verrucomicrobiota bacterium
CCATGCAGAAAATCACGTCGGCCCAACCGACGTGGCCGGCGGAGACCTTGATGCGCGCGTTGCCCGCGGTGCCGGCGCAGCGCGCCTCGTAGCGCGAGCGGCCGCCGGATTTCATGAACACGCTTTGGCGGTGCTTAAGGTCCCACGCAGTTGTCCGAGGTAACCGCGCCAGCACCTCTTTGATCCGGAGTAGGGCGGTCAGTCTGTTCCGCGACCCTTTTCAACGGCGCAGTTGCGCCAGCCGCCTCGGGTGCGTAGGGCCGCCGGTGCCCGTGGCCGGACATTGCGCCGGGGCGACGCTCGTCAGCGGGTGGCGGGTTTCTCCGGCGGGTGCGCCGCGCGCCACGCCTGCGCGCGAGCGTGGGCGCCGCTGAGGCCGAGCGTCGCGAGCAGACTCGTGAATCGCGGATCGTCGCGCACCGGATCGAAGTCCGCAGAATAGAGGTAATCGACTACGCTCGACGTCGAAACGTCGTTGGCGCTGACCTTCGCGAGCGCCTGATCGTATTGCTGTGCGATTAGAAAAGGAGGCACGAGGGATGACTCGCGCCGCGCGCCCGTCGCGATTTTTGCGAGCAGCGTTTCCATCTCGCTCGTGCGACCGGCTCGGGCGAGCACGTAAAGGCGGGTCGAGTTGGTGGATGTCCCTTCCGGTGGCAATTCGAGCAGGTTCAACGCCTCGGTGAACTTCCCCAAATCCGCCAGTGCCCTGACCCGTCCGGTAAACCCGAGGCTGCGCGCCGGGTTGAGCGCGGTCGCGCGTTCGTAGACCGCAAGTCCCTCGGTCAGCGAGCCGCGGTAGACGAGTCCTTGGGCGTAGTTGGAAAGAATCACCGGGGAGTTGGGATCGAGCTCGGACGCACGTCTCAGGGAGGCGACCGCTTCCTCCGGTCGGCCGTCGATTAGCAACGACCGGCCCAGCCACTGGTGGGCCGAGGCGTAATTCGGGTTGAGCTGGATGGCGTGGCGGAGCGTGCGAATCGATTCGTCGAATTTCCACGAATCCATCAGCACGCCGCCCAGCGCGGCGTAGCCTTCGCAGAGCTCCGGATCGAGGCGCAACGCTTCGCGAGCCTTTGCCTCGATCCGGTTGAACTCTGCGGCTTCGCGTTGCCCGAAACGTCCGATCATCTCCCGGTTTATTCCGCTAAACAGCCACACGTCGGCCAGGGCCGCATGCGCTCGGGCAAAGTCCGGCGCGAGCGCGAGCGCGCGATCAAGCAACTCCTCCGCCCGGGCGTAGCCCGCCCTGCTGCGCGTGTTCCACGCCTGCCTTGCCTGCGCGTAGAGCTCGAACGCCTCAGGGTCCACCGCCGCAGTCGAGGCCGCGGAGCCTGCCCCGAGTTTCAGCGACAGATTTTTCGCGATGAGTCCCGCGACTTCGTCGTGCAGGGCGAAGATGTTCTTCAGCTCGCGGTCGAGTTTGTCGGAGACCCACACTTGAAAGCCGTCGGCTTGGATCAGTTTCACCGTGATGCGCACGGTCTGGCCTTCTTGGAACACGGTGCCCTCGACGAGATGAGTCACGCCGAGCTGCCGTGCGATTTCCGGAATGGATGCAGACTTTCCCTTGAAAGAAAACGCCGAGGAGCTGCCGACCACCTTCAGCCCCGGCACGCGCCCGAGCACGGCGGTCACCGCCTCGCTCAGCCCATCGGAGAAAAACTCCCGCGCCGGATCGCCGCTGAGGTTTTTGAAGGCGAGGACGGCGACGGATTTCTCCGCGTTCGTCGGTGCCGGGGCCGCCGCCAACCACGCGCGGAATTCCGGCGTCTCGCGGACGGGATCGAACACGGGGTTGAAGCGCAAGGCCGCCTGCGGTGACGGCACCGGCCGCTTCACACTGGAGTTGCGGATGTCGGCATCGAATTTTGCCGCCACCTCCCGCCCCCGCCCGAGCGCGATTCGCAGGAGCGCGCTATTGGCGCCGCTCGACCAGAAATCGCTCCGCAACTCGCGCAATTGCTCCAATTCGCCGAGCAGTTTTTCGGCCTCCGCCTGCTGTCCGAGCCTGGCTAGCGCGATGGCTCGCCACGCGGCCGCACGCTTGTTCCCCGGCTCGCCCGCGATGACCCGCTCGGTGACCCGTCGGGCATTTCCCCACTCCTGCCGCGCCGCCTGCGGCCGGTCGGCCAACTCGTGCGCCAACGCCAGCAAGCCCGCCTTCGGCCCGACAAAAAACGAGTCGTTGAGAAAATCCTGGCTCAGCGCGTTGAGAGCCGCGATGGCCTTGTCCGGCTCGCGCCGCCACATCCAAACCTGGCTCGCGACAAAGCCACCGCGATCCTCCAGCCGCAGCCAGGCCGGCCAGCGGGCCAGCGCCTCGGCTGCGCCCTCGAGATCACCCCGCCAGTTGAGTTTGATCTGCACGTCCATCAACTGCGCCCGGCCCACCGGTCGCAGGGCCAACGACTGCGCGACCACCTCTTCGGCCTCCGCGTAGCGCCCGTGGTAAAACAACTGTCCGGTCGCCAGGGCCAATCCCTCGGGATCGCCTCCGGGAATCAGATTTCCCCGACGAAATGCCGCCGCCGATTCGTCGATTTTTCCGGCGACCGAGCAGGCGCTGCCGAGCGTCCAGAAGATCCGCCGGTTCTGCGGCGCCCGCTCCGCCAGCTGATCGAGCACCTGAACGGCCTCGCTCGCCGTCTCGGACCCGCCACCGAAGGTCAGGTAGCCCGCCATGGCCAGTTGCGCTTCGATCGAGCCGGGCGCGAGTTTCACCGCCCGCTCCGCCTGTATCCGCATCGCCTCGCGACGGGCAGTCGTGCGATCAAAGCCATAGAAATAAACCCGCCCGGAGAGCTGGGCCTGCGCCGCCCAGACTTCGCCATCCGTCGCATCGAGTGACAGCGCACGTTTGAGCAAATCATCGGCGAGGAAGAAATTTTCGTGATTCGATTGATCACCGTCATCGAACAACGCCCGTGCCTGAGCCACGAGCTTGCGCGCTTCAGACAGCGGCGCGGAGGGAGCTTCCGCCGCGGGAGGCCGCGCGCCTGCAACTGCCTTCGCAGCAAACTCCGGCCGCTGCCGCACGAAAAAATATCCGCCCACTCCGAACGCGACCGCCATCACCGCAGCCGCGATTCCCCTTGCCGCCGTCGGGCCGCGGCGGCCCACCGGCCGAGTGGCACGGGCTTTCCAGCCC